>CAYRNG010000234.1:0-3189 GCA_964425395.1 uncultured Candidatus Kuenenia sp.
TGCGGGCGGCCACGTCAAACCATCCCCGGGTTTTCACCCGGGGCTTCTTGGGTCGGGGTCTTCAAAAAGGTTTCGAAGTCGGGAAACAGCCGGAAAAGATGTCCAAAAAACTGTAAAACCCGAGTTGAGTGAACCTCATAAAAACCCCGGCCGCGAGCCCGGGGACGGTGGGCCTAAGGGCCAGCCCGCCATCCACCAGCAACTTGCCAAGCCCTTGGCCTCAACCCTCGCTCTTCCGCACTGATCCAGTCCCCTTTCACAGGAGCCTTCCCATGCCCGCCACGCTCTCCCGCCTCGCCGCCTTCTGCCTGATCGTGGCCGGCGGCCTAGTTTCCCTCCCCCTGGCCCTGGCCGCCGACGCCCCGGCCGCCGGGAACGGCTCCGCGAAGCTCGCCTGGGAGCTCGTGCGGGCCTCGGGCGAGGGCAACGCGATCCTCTCGCCGGCGAGCGTCTGGGAGGCACTGGCGATGACCCATGCCGGGGCCCGCGGGGAGACGGCGGCCGAGATCGCGGCCGTGCTGGGGATGCCCGACGACCGGGCGGCGATCGCCGCCGCAGCGGCCGCCCTCCGGGAGACGCTGGCCGAGGCCAAGGGGGAGAAGATCAAGCTCGAGATCGCCAACCGGATCTGGGTGCAGAAAGACAAGCCCCTCGAGGCGGCCTTCACCGGCCTCTTGGAGGCGAAGCATCAGGCGGCGGCAGGCCTCGTCAATTTTGCCGGCCGGCCCGAAGACGCCCGGGCCGAGATCAACGCCTGGGTGGGCAAGCACACCGCCAACAAGATCCCCGAACTCCTGAAATCGGGCTCGATCACCCCGCTGACTCGGCTCGTGCTCACCAACGCGATCTACATGAAGGCCCCCTGGGCCAAGCCGTTCGAGAAGTCGGCCACCCGGCCCGAGGCCTTCACGCTCTCCGGCGGCGACACCGCCGAGGTGCCGTTCATGCACACCCGCGGCAGGCTGGTCGCCGGCCGGGTGGGTGCGGGCGACGCGGCCGCGACCGTGTGTGAGATTCCCTACGACGGCGGCCGGCTCGTGATGGTGCTCGTCGTGCCCGCCGAGACCGCCGGCCTGCCGGCCGTGCTGGCCGGGATGGGGGGCGACTGGCGGACGAGCTGGAACGCCGCCGGGCCGGCCGGCGTGCGGGCCCGGGAGGTGATCCTGGCCCTCCCCAAGTGGACCGCCCGCAAGCCGCTCTCGCTCACTGCGGCCCTCAAGTCGCTGGGCATGAAGCGGGCCTTTGTGTCGGGCGAGGCCGATCTCTCAGGCATGGACGGCACCCGCGACCTGTTCGTCTCCGACGTCGTCCACGAGGGCTTCGTGGAGGTCTCCGAGGAGGGCACCGAGGCGGCCGCGGCGACGGGCGTGATCGTGGCCACCCGGGCGGCGATCATTCCCGACGAGCCCCTCGAGGTGAAGGCCGACCGCCCCTTCGCCTGGGCCGTGATCGAGCGGGCCACGGGCGCCGTCCTGTTCGCCGGCACGGTCACCGACCCCCGGTGACGGGCTGTTGCTGGCTTTATGCCCGGCGGCCGTGCTGTGCGCGTCTGGCGGCGTGGAGAGCGGGGTGGTTTTCATTCCCACCGTCCCCGGGCTCGCGCCCGGGGGTTCTATTGGCAGCGGAGGACGCACATAAAAACCCCTGGCGTTAGCCAGGGGACGGTGCGTTGGAGCGGAGAGATCGCTTGCCCAACGGAATCTTCGGTCGAGGGAGGGGTTGCCCGTGCTATCGAGACGGCGTTGGCGGCCAGCGCAGGCAGGATGTCGAAGGGGGACAGTCCCCGCGGCGGGGACAGTCCCCGGGGAGCGTCCGGCAGGATGCCGAAGGGGGACAGTCCCCTGCGGGGACAGTCCCCGGCCGGGATGGTAGCCTTGAGGTGGCTCCGGAGACCTCCTCGATGTCAGTCACTCTTCGTCTCGCTCTCGTGATCGCCCTGGGGGCCGCCGCGGTGCCGGCCGCCGAACCGCTCGAGGTGCTCCTCGTGGCCGGAGGCTGCTGCCACGATTACGGCACGCAGACGAAGATCCTCAAGGCCGGGATCGAGGAGCGGCTCCGGGCCCACGTGACGGTGGCCTACAACCCCGACAAGTCCACGAAGGCCCGGTTCGAGATCTACGAGAAGGACGACTGGGCCGCCGGCTACGACGTGGTGATCCACGACGAGTGCTCCGCCGACGTCACCGACGGGCCCTACGTGGCCCGGATCCTGGCCGCCCACCGGGCCGGCACGCCGGCGGTGAACATCCACTGCGCGATGCACTCCTACCGGTGGGGCGAGTTCCGCCAGCCGGTCACCGTGGGCAGCGACAACGCCGGCTGGTTCGAGATGATCGGCCTGCAGTCCTCCGGCCACGGGCCGCAGTTTCCCATCGAGGTGGCCTACGACCGGGAGCACCCGATCACGAAGGAGCTCGCCGACTGGACCACGACAAAAGAGGAGCTTTACAACAACGTCCAGGTGCTCCCCACGGCCCGGCCGCTGGCCACCGGCCGGCAGACGCTGGCCCCCAAGCAGGACGATCCCGACGCCAAGCCTCTGGTGGCCGAGGCGGTGGTGGCCTGGACCAACGAGTACGGCCCCAAGAAGACGCGGATCTTCAGCACCTCGCTCGGCCACAACAACCAGACGGTGGCCGACGGCCGGTATCTCGATCTCATCTGCCGCGGGATCCTCTGGGCGACCGGCAAGCTCGCCGCCGACGGCACGCCGGCCGAGGGCTTCCTGCTCGAAGCCGCCGCCGCCCCCTGAGGGCCCGGCCGGGGCGAGGGCGGCTCCGTGGAGCCCGAACCGACCCACGGCCTGGCGAGCGTTTTGACGGTGTCGCATTCCGCGGCAACTGCGTCGCGAAAAGCGGCCCTTGGGCCGATCGCGCAGGGCAAGTCAGTTATTCAGCCGGGCCGGCAGTCATCAGCGTTTCGATCCTGCCGGCGAGGACCTCCGGGCCGCAGGCCCGATGCACGAGGACGTGGCGGTTCCCCGTGCCCGCCTCCCAGCGGGTGAGGCCGGCGTCGTCCACGGTCACGGTCCCGCCCCGCTCCGCCCGCCACAGTTCCTGATCCGGGCCCCTGACCGCGTAGAGGGCCGCCGCCTGGTCGTAGCTCGGCTGGCCGCCGTCGATGGCTGATCGGCCGGCGAAGTTGCGGAGTTCGTAGGCCCGCCGCACGGGGTTGGCCCGTGGCGTGTCC
>CAYRNG010000235.1:0-2862 GCA_964425395.1 uncultured Candidatus Kuenenia sp.
GATGACTTCGGCCAGATTTTGATTCAGTTCTTCGATCGTTTCTCCCTGGGAATGCGCCCCAGGAAGGCCGGGAACATATCCCACGTAGAGGCCCGTGTCAGGGCAGCGCTCAATGACGGCCGTGAAGGTTCGCATCTGAGATTCTCCGCTGATGTCCGGATCGACTCTCATCCTATCCGTTTCGATCGGACGAAGATGGCCCTACCCTGCCCGCTGCGGCCTCCCGCGAAGTCTCGGGTGCGTCGGATTCTGCGTCGCCCTCGCCAAGGAGTGCCCCTTTTTCCCGCAGAAAACCCACCTGTTCGTTGCCCTACTCGGGGAGCTTTTTCGTTGGTTACGTGCCAGAGGCAACTGCACCCGGATTCACCGCGCAGCGGCCACCGGTCGGGTTATGCTTGCGGCATGATCCTTTTTCTTCAGGCCGGTGTCGGCGGCGCTGCGGCGGCACTCTGGCTGGCAGCCACGATCGCCGCGCAGTCCGCACCCTGAAGCAGCGGCCAGCGTTCTGCACGAGGCGAACGCCCCCCGGTCCACCATCCGCGGACCCGCCCGGGGCATGCCGCCAGCAGCGGCCTGGCAGGGCCGCCGGCCCGTCACCGTTCGTGCACGATCACGGCCCAGCCGACATCGGCGATCGGGTCGGGCCGGCCCAGGATCACGATCGGCTCCGCCGCCGCGATCGTCGGCACCTCGGCGTCGAAGGCCAACGCGGCCGGCTCCGGTGATCCGGGAAAGGTCCGCCGGGCCGCGGCGGCGGCCCGGAGCCGCTCGACGACTTCCCGCGGTGCCCGCGTGTCCTGGGCCGCGGCCGTCAGGGCGACGTCGCCGCCGGCCAGATCGGGATTCTCGAGCACCAGCCCCGGCTTGGGCTCGCCCTCGATCCGGTCGTCTCGAAGGTCGATGATGGCCACGGCGAACGGCTTTTGCGCCGCGTTCCAGCCGCCGATCGCGTCGATCGAGCGAAACAGGAGCCCCACGTCGTAGGCCATCACGAGCACGCCGAGGCAGGCTCGCCCCTCCTTCCCCGGCGGGCCGTTCCAGATCGGTGCCGAGAAGGCCACCTTGTACTTGCCCGTGGAGAGGCTCTTGTAGACGGTGGATCGGTGCACCTGGGTGAGCGGGGCGGCGGCCGAGCCCGGCTCCAGATCGCCCTCCCCCCCGTGGAAATAGTCGCGGTGGGCGAACCGCTGGCCGATCGTGTCGGCCACCGGCGAGCGGGCCACCTGGACGCCTTCGGGATCGCAGACGAACCAGCTCTCCGGATTGACCGAATCGCGGTGGGCCGTGGCGATCCCGTCGAGAGCCGACTGGATCGTGGCCCAGCGACTGCGGCCGCCGCTTCCGGCGGCGGGCGGCGGGCCGGCGGCCTCGAGCGCCGCCACGAGGTCGGGGTTGCGGGCCTCGTTTTCCAGGATCCGCCACCGCGAGTCGATCTGCAGGGCCGCAGTGCTCGCCGCCAGCCGGGCCGCCATCACAAGCGCCGTCTGCCGGGCCCGATACTCCTCGCCGGCCATCCGCTTGAGGAGCACGGCGGCGGTGCCCGCGGTGAGCAGCAAGAGCACGAGCCCCGCGGCCGCCAGCTGGGCCACGGTCCGATGCCGCCGCGACCAGCGGGCCAGCCGGCGGGGCAGGGGCTCGCGGTAGGCCGTCACCGGCAGGTCGGCCAGGTAGTGCTCCACGTCGTGGGCCAGCTCGAGCGGCGTCTCGTAGCGGTCGACCGGATCGCGGGCCATCGCCTTCAGGCAGATCGACTCGATCGCCCGCGACACGCCCCGTTTCACCCGCGCGGGGGGCTGAACCTCGCCGGCCAGCACCTTCTCGCGGATCTCGGCCACGTCGCCGGCGAAGGGAGGCTGGCCGGCGAGCAGGTGGTAGAGCGTGGCCCCCAGGCCGTAGACGTCGCTGGCGGCGGCCACGTGCCGGCCGCCGTCGTGCTGTTCGGGGCTCATGTAGGCAGGCGTGCCCGAAACGCCCCGCTTCGCCGCCGGTGTGGAATCGACCGCCAGCGTGGGCATCACGATGCTCTGCTCGCCGCTGGAGCGGGCCTTGTCGTCGCGGTCGATCCGGGCGGCCAGCCCCCAGTCGAGCACGACCACCTCGCCGAACTTGCCGAGCATGATGTTGGCCGGCTTGATGTCGCGGTGGATGACGCCCCGGTCGTGGGCGTAGGCGATCGCCTTGCAGGCCAGGGCGAACTGGCCGAGCAGCTCGGTGTAGCGGGCCGAACGCTCCTCGGCCGAGTCGCCCCCCCGCCTGCGGTCGTGGAACTCCGCGATCGCCGCGGCCAGGGTCCGGCCGGGGATCAGCCGCATCGCGTAGAAGGGCTTGCCATCGGGGGTGGCCCCGGTCACGTAGACCGGCACGATGTTGGGATGCTCGAGCTGGCTGGTGACCAGGGCCTCGAAGGCGAAGGCCTCCCGGCACGACTCCTGCTCGAGGGCCCAGTCGTTGAGAAACTTGACTGCCAGGCTGCGGCCGGTGGCCCGGTCGCTGGCGGTGTAGACGTCGCCGATCCCGCCGCGGCCGAGCCGGCGATTGACTGCGATCGTCGTCGTCGCGACCACCGTCGGCGGCACGTCGATGTCGCCAGCCGGTGCGGACGAGGCCGATGGTTCCGTGCGATCCTCCGACATTCCCGCCAGTCTACCGGCCCGCGGAACGCCGCGGCCAGCGAGCGGCCCGTGGAATCGCGGCGAGGCCCTGCTCGGGCGAATCGGGAAACTCTCCGGCGATCCGCCGCCGCTCCTCCGCCACGGCTTCAGTCCGGCAGGAAAAGTTCGGCCGGGGAGAGGGTGGCCTCGGCCCGCGCGAGTGGCCGCACGAGCTGGTCGCCGCGGTGCGTCGAGCGGCTCTCATACCCAT
>CAYRNG010000236.1:0-2413 GCA_964425395.1 uncultured Candidatus Kuenenia sp.
AAGAAAAGCGGGCGAAGGGACTCGAACCCTCGACATCCAGCTTGGGAAGCTAGCGCTCTACCAACTGAGCTACGCCCGCGGATGCTTGGAGTGTAGCAGCCGTGGCCCGGCGTACGAGGGGCCCGGCGGCGGCTGGGCATGGAGGCAGCCCGGCGGGGAGCGGGCTGGGCGGCCCAATTCTGAGGACGACCGGCGCGGGCCACCGAGCGGCGGCTGGATTCCGTGCGTAGAATCCTCGGAATCGCAGTTCCCCGAGGCCCCGAGGCGCAGCCGGCGATGCCTGAGCCGTCCCCACCATCCACATCCACCACCTCTGCCAGCTCCGAAGAGCAGCCCCCGACGGCCCGGGGAGGCTGGTTTTCGACCGCGGTTGGCGGCACCCTGGCGACCGGGCTGATCGTCGTCCTGCTCGGAGCGGCCGCAATTCCCTGGTGGCTCTCCAGCCCCGCACGGCTCAGCCGGATCATCGCCGACGCCGCCCCCGAACTCCAGGGCACGGTCAGCTTCGACCGCGTGCGGCTGGGCTGGTTCGGGCCGATCGTGCTCGAGGGAATGCGGATCGTGCCCCGCGAGGGCGACGGCCAGCCGCCGATCACAGCCACGCGGATCGAGGCCAGCCACGGGCTGTTGGCAATGCTCCTCTCCGCCGGCGACATCGGTCAGATCGCCGTGGACGGGATGCAGGTGGATCTGGTCTTCGACGAGGATCATCGGTCGAACCTGGAAAAGATATTCCCACCTCCCGCGGCCAAGCCTGGCAACGTTACTCCTGGTCCGCGGCGAACGCCGGTGCGGCTGCGGCTCGACGTCGAAGACGCGGTGGTGCGGATCACCGCCCCGTGGACGACCGAGACCTGGGTGAGCGAGCCGATTTCGGTGCGGGCAGCCCTGGGGCCCGTTGCCGCAGGCTGGAGCGAGTGGACGATCGAGCCGGCGCAGCTGGTCACCGATGCGAAGATGGAGCCGGCGGTGGCCTGGGGGGTGCTCGCCTATGCCGCCCCGGTGCTCGCCGATACCACCCGGACTGCGGGCCGGTTTTCGTTGCGGCTTGACGGGGCTCGACTGCCAGTCGGTGACCCGCGGTCGGGCACGCTCGCGGGAGTGTTGGCGATGCACGAGGTGGTTGTGGGCCCTGGTCCGCTGGCGCTCAACCTGATCGAGTCGCTGCCGATCAAGCTGCCGGCGCCGCCGGCCATCCGCGTGGCCGACGAATCCCATGTAAGGTTCCGCATGGCCGACCGGCGGGTCTGGCATGAAGGGCTCGAATTCGGCCTGCCCCTGCCGGGCGAGGGCCGGCGGCTCGACGTGGAGTCGCAGGGCTCGGTGGCCCTCGACGACCGATCCCTCGACATGAAGCTCACGCTGCCGATCCCGGCCGATCTGCGGCAAGACCGGCCGCTCCTGGCGGCGCTGGCGGGCAAGACGATCTCCGTGGGCGTGGCCGGGCAGCTCGGCGAGCCGCAGATCGTGTTTGACGGCTCGATCCGGCAGGCGGCCGGGCAGGTGGCGGCCGATCTGTTTGAGCGGGTGAGAAACGGCCCGGCCCCGGCCGGCTCCCGGCCCACGCCGCCAGAGCCACGTCCGCCGGTGGCAAGCGGGGCTCCAAACCTGTTTCCCAATGCTGGTGCCGCCGCGCCGGTGCCGCCCCCTGTGCCAAATCCCCCCACGGCCGGTCAGCCTCCGGTGGCCGGATCGCAGCCGGGCTCGACCACCGACACGATCGTCGACATCGTCGGGGGCGTGCTCGATGAGGTAGCCCGCCGTCGGGCCGAGCGGGAGGCCAATGGAGAGCTGCCCCCGCCGCGTCGCGGCCGGCTCCGGCAGCGATTCCAGCGGCCGGGGCTTTCACCGGGGCAGCCCCAGCCTCAGCTGATGCCTGTCCAGCCCGGGCCGCCAGCCGCCGTTCCTCCGCCGCCGGTGCCCCAGCCGCCGACTCGGTGAGCCGCGGTCTGAGCAAACAAAAACCGGGCCTCCCGCAAGGGAGGCCCGGTCGTTTCAGCGTTTCGGTTCGAAGCCCGCAGTCACGAATCGTGACCGAAGCTCGAAACGATCTCAGGTGCTGGCGGGCTCGGCCGGAGCGGCCGGGGCCTCAACCGGAGCGGCCTCAGTCGGAACAGCCTCGGTGGCCGGCTCCGAGATGATCACGCCTTCGCCACCGCAGTCGCCATTGGGGCAGCCGCCGGAGACAACCTCACCGGAAACGACCTCGCCGCCGCAGCCCGAGCAGCCCTCGACGACCATCTCGCCGCCGCAGCTGCCGCAATCCGAGGCGAATTCGCCACAGCTGCCGCAATCCGAAGCAACCTCGCCACAGCTGCCGCAATCCGAGGCAACCTCACCGCAGGGAGCACACTCAGCCACAGCCTCTTCGCCATGGCAGCGATTCTTGCGATGGCCGAACAGGCCATGGCAC
>CAYRNG010000237.1:0-5107 GCA_964425395.1 uncultured Candidatus Kuenenia sp.
AGGGGGCGCCCCCACCGGGCGGGGGGGATTCACCCCCGCCGCTACAAGGCGGCCGGTTTGGCCGATCGATTCGCGCGGCCGTGTTCGGGCAACGTAGCCGCGGGTTTTCAACCCGACGGACAGCGGGGACGTTGCCAACGGAAAACCGGCGGCACCGGAACCGCGGCGTCAACTGGCCGGCGGGATACACAGGCTTTGCCTGCCCGCAGGGTAATCCCGCCGCTACAGGGCGGCCGGTTTGGCCGATCGATTCGCGCGGCCGTGTTCGGGCAACGTAGCCGCGGGTTTTCAACCCGACGGACAGCGCGACGCCGCCAACCGAAACCTTCGGCCGCCGCGGGGCGTATGATGGGTCGACCCGTGCTGGAGATCCCATGCCGCCGCTCGTCACCCGCCGCCGCGTCGAATTCCGCGATACTGATGCCGCCGGCATCGTTCACTTCTCCGCCTTCTTCGTGTGGATGGAATCGGCCGAGCACGAGCTCCTGCGGGCGGCCGGGATTCCCGTCGTCGAGCGGGGCAGCGACGGCATCGACTCGAGCTGGCCGCGGGTCTCCGCCTCCTGCGACTACGCCGGCGCCGTCCGGTTCGGCGACGAGCTCGACGTGAGCGTGCAGGTCGAGGCCGTGGGCCGGACGAGCGTCACCTACGGCTTCACCTTCCGCCACGCCGCCGCGGAGGTCGCCCGCGGCCGGCTGGTGGCCGTCCGCTGCCGGATGCATCCCGGCGGCAAGCCCGAGCCCGTGCCCGTGCCGGCCGAGATCGCCGCCCGGCTCGAGACCTTCCGCGGGGACGCCCCGCCCGGCCCCGCCTGAAGGATCGCGGCATGCTCTCGGCCGATCGGGTCTCGAAGTCGTTCGCCACTGGCACCGGCTCGCTCGACATCCTCCGCGACGTCTCGTTCAGCCTCGCCCCCGGCGGCCGGCTGGCGATCATGGGGCCGAGCGGCTCCGGCAAGAGCACGCTGTTGGCCATCCTGGGCGTGCTCGAGGAGCCCAGCGGCGGCGGCATCCGGCTCGACGGCGTCGATCCCTTCGCCGGCACCGCCGCCGAGCGGGCCGCCTTTCGCAACCGCCGGATCGGGTTCGTGTTTCAGGAACACCACCTCCTGGCCGGCATCTCGGCCCTCGACAACGTGCTCGTGCCGGCCCTGGCCGGCGGCTCCGCCACCCCCGAGATCGTGGCCCGCGGCCGCCGGCTCCTCGATCGGGTCGGCCTCGGCGACCGGCTCGGCCACCGGCCGGGCGAGCTCTCCGGCGGCGAGCGGCAGCGGGTGGCCGTGGCCCGGGCGCTGGTGCTCTCCCCGCGGCTGGTGCTGGCCGACGAGCCGACCGGGCAACTCGATGCGACCACGGCGGCGGAGGTGGCCGAGATGCTCGTCGAGCTCACCGAAGAGGCCGGTGGCATGCTCGTGGTCGCGACCCACGCCGAACGGCTCGCCACCCGGGTCGGAAACCTGCGGCGGCTGGTGGCCGGCCGGCTCGAGCCATGAGCGGTTTTCCCTCCAGCCCCACTCCTTCGCTCGGCCGCCTCGCGGTGGCCCTCGGCCGGCAGTGGTGGCCGCAGGTGGCGGCCCTGGCAGCCGCCTGCGGCGTGGTGGCCACCACGATCGGCGGCAGCCTGGCGGTGGGCTCGGCCCTGCAGCGGGGCCTCGAAAGCCTGGCCCTCGCCCGGCTCGGCCGGATCGAGGCGGCCGTGGTCGGCCAGAGCTTCTTCACGGCGGGCCTCGCCGAACGGCTGGCCGCGGCAGCGGCAGACGGCGGCCCCCGGCACCTCGTGCCCGCGATCGTGATGCCGGTGACTGTCTCGGCCGGCCGGGGCGGTCCCACCCCCGCCACGCTCCTGGCCTGCGACGATCCGGCGGCCCTCGGCTACGAGCCCGCCCCGCCGCCGCTGGCTGCCGACGTGGCGCTGGTCAACGGCCCGCTGGCAGCCGCGGCCGGGCTGACGGCCGGCGACCAGTTCGTGGTCCGGCTGCCGCGGCGTTCGAGCGTGCCGGCCGACAGTCCGCTGGGCCGCCGCACCGGCAGCTCCGACGGCCGCCGGCTGGCCGTGGCGGCCGTCCTCCCCGACCGTGGCCTGGGCCAGTTTGCCCTGCGGCCGGTGCAGACCACCGAGCCGTTGATCGTGGTGCCGCTCGAGACCGCCCGCCGGATCCTCCGCCGCCCCGTCGCGGCCAACGCCATCTTCGCCGTCGGCATGCCCCCCGGCGGCGATGCGGCCGACTGGCTGGCAGACCACCTCGCGCCGACGCTCGCCGACTACGGCCTCGCCCTCGAGCCCGCGACGACGAGGCCCCCGAGCCTGCGGCTCACCGCCGAGCGGCTGATCCTCCCCGCGGAGGTCGATGCTGCCGCCGCCACCCTCTTCGCCCCCCGCGGCGGCCAGGCCACGCTCGTGCTCCTGGCCAACGCGATCGCCCCCTCTGCCGCCCCCTCTGCCGCCCCGGCTAAGCCCGCGGCCAGCGTGCCCTACTCCACCGTGCTCGGGATCGAGGCGACCTCGCTGCCGGCCGGCGACCTCGTGGCCGAAGACGGCACGCCCCTCCCCCTGCCCGCCGACGACGGCCTGATCATCAATCGCTGGCTGGCCGACGACCTGGCGGCCCAGGGCCGGCCCGTGGCCGTGGGCGACACGCTCCGGCTGGAATACTTCGAGCCCGAGACGGTGCACGGCCGCGTCGTCGAGACGGCCGCCGCCCTGCGGATCAGCGGGATCGCCGCCATGACCGGGCTGGCCACGGCCCGCGAAGTCGTACCCGAGGTGGAGGGCGTGACCGACGAAGAGTCGATCGCCGACTGGGATCCCCCCTTCCCCTTCGAGCCCGCCCGGGTGCGGACCTCGCCTCCCCACGACGAAGACGACCGCTACTGGAAGCAATACCGGGCCACGCCCAAGGCCTTCGTGACGCTCGCCACCGCCCGCCGGCTGGCCGCGAGCCGGTTTGGCCGTTCGACCGCCTGGCTCGTGCCCCGGCCTGCCGACCTCGATCCCGAGCCGCTCGCCGCCGAGCTGGCCGCCGCCCTGCCGCCGGCTCCCCTCGGCCTCACGGTGGCGCCGCTCCTGGCCGACGCCCTGGAAGCCTCTCGCGGCTCGACCCCCTTCGGCAGCCTGTTCCTCGCGCTTTCGAGCTTCGTGGTCGCCGCCGGGCTGTTGCTCGAGTGGCTGCTCTTCGGACTGCTCGTTGCCGCCCACCGACGGGATCTCGGCATCCTGGCCGCGGTCGGCTGGCCGCCCCGCCGGTTGACCGCGCTGCTCGTGGCGGTGGGCGGCCTGGCTGCGGTGATCGGCGGCCTGGTTGGCACGCTCCTGGCCGCCCCCTGGGCCCGGCTCTTGCTCGCGGCCCTCGGCAGCCGCTGGACAACCGCGGTCGAGCCCGGCTCGGCGGCCGACTTCCTCTCCGCCCCGCCGGCTCCCGCGGCCCTCGTGGCCGGCGGCACGGCGGCGGTGGCCGTGTCGCTGGTGGCCCTGGCGGTGGCGGCCCGCCGGGCGGCGGCGATCTCCCCCTTGGCCCTGCTGCGGGCCGGTGAGCCCGCCGCGGCTCGTCGCCGCCACCGCCGGCTGCCGCTGGCGATCGCCGCGGTTGGGCTGGCCACCGCCCTGGCAACGGCCCTCGGCGGCCGCGGCCGATCGGCCGAGTTCGAGGTGCTGGCCTTCTTCATGGCGGGCCTCGCGGCGCTCGTGGGCCTGCTGGCCGTGGTCTGGCTCTGGCTCGCGGCGGCCCCGGGCCGGCCGGCGGTTCGCACGCTCGCCGGCCTGGCCCGCCGCAACCTCGCCTTCGCGGCCAGCCGGGCGTTTTCAGTGGCGGCGATCGTGGCCATCGCCACCTTCCTGATCGTGAGCGTCTCGTCGTTTGCCCAGCGGCCCCCTGCCGATCCCGCCGACCGCTCCGGCCCGACCGGCGGCTGGACGGAGGTGGTCGCCTTCGGTGAGCCGACCGGCGTCGATCCGGCCGACCCGGCGGTGCGGTCTTCGCTCGGCCTGTCGTCGGACCAGACGCAGCTCCTGGCCGGCTGCCAGATCGTCCGCCTCCGCTCGAGCGGCCGCGACGACGCCGCCTGCACCAACCTCTACGCGACCCTCCAGCCCACCGTCCTCGGCGTCGGCCCGGGCTTCATCGCCCGCGGCGGTTTTAGGTTTGCCGCCCACGCCCCGCTGGCCGGCCCCGACCGGGCCGCGGCCGCCAATCCCTGGCAGCTCCTCGACCGGCGGACGGCCGACGGGCCGATCCCGGCGATCCTCGACCAGGCCACGGCCCAGTGGGCCCTCGAGCTCGGCGGCCTGGGCAGCACCTTCACGCTCACCGACGACGCCGGCCAGCCGGTCGAGTTCGAGATCGTCGGCCTGCTCGAGCCGGGCATCCTCCAGGGCTTCGTGATCGTGGCGGAGCGGGAGTTCGAGCGGGTCTTTCCGGCGGTCTCGGGCTACCGGCTCGCGCTGGTGGACTCTTCCGGCCTGCCGCCCGACCAGCGGGCCGACCTGCCGGGAGCGCTGACGAGTGCCTGGGCTGACGCCGGGGCGGCGGTCACGCCGGCGATCCGTCGGCTGGCCAGCCTGCAGGCGGTTCAGAACACGTTTCTGGCGGGCTTTCAGGCGCTCGGCACGCTCGGCCTCCTGTTGGGCACCGTGGGCGTGGCGGCCGTGCTGCTCCAGGGCACCTTCGAGCGGCTCGGGGCCCTGGCCGTGCTCCGGGCGGTGGGCTTCACGCCGGCGCGAGTCCGGGCGATGCTCGTGCTCGAGACGGTGCTGATGGTGGTGCTGGGCCTGGCGGCCGGCACCGCCGCGGCCCTGGTGGCGGTGGCCCCGGCGCTGGCCGGCGGCCAGGCGAAGCTGCCGGTGGCCTGGATCGCGATCACCTCGGGGCTGGCCCTCGCGGCCGCAGTGGTGGCGGCCACGGCAGCGGCCGCGCAGGCAGTGATCCCCCACCGGCCACCCGCGGCGGAATGAACTCATGGTATCGAGAGAGCCAACGGTGAGTTGCGGTTCGAAGCTACCCTGGCCGTGTGGCCGGGGTTGCCCGTGCCATCTCGCCGGACGCTCGCTTGGGGACTGTCCCCGCCGCGGGGACTGTCCCCCTTTCGGGATCCTCCAGCTCGCTCGATGGAAA
>CAYRNG010000238.1:0-8403 GCA_964425395.1 uncultured Candidatus Kuenenia sp.
GCGACTCGTTGGAGACCGGCCGCACGAACTGGCTGTGGCAGTGCCAGCAGGCCTCGCCGATGTAGATCTGCCGCCCCAGCCGCAAGGCCTCGGCGCACTTCTCCTCGCTCGGTTCGCCGAAGGCGGCCTGGAACTGCTCGGGGTAGCGCTCCGAGAGATCGCGGAACTGGACCATGATCCGCTTGTTCTCGGCCACCAGCTCCTCGGCCGTCTTCTCGTGGCGGTCCTTGTACATGATCATCGGCACGACGCCGTTGCCGAGGAAGGCGAGCAGGAAGAAGCCCACGCCCGCGATGAAGAAGATGCCTGCCTTGCTCTCGAACATTGCTGACTCCCGACTAACCGCTCGCCTCGGCCACCGGCCCGTCGATCGGCTCGGCGCCCTGCCAGGTCATCCACAGGTCGTACACGAAGCAGAGCATGCCGGCGAACATCGCCAGCCCGGCGAACACGCGGGTGATCCAGAAGGGCTGGACAACGTCGGTGGAGGCGTCCCAGGGCTGGAGCGAGGCCCAGTAGTAGCCCTGGAACACGCCTGAGAGCGTGAGGTCGATGAACATCACGAACAGCCCGCCGGCCGAGAGCCAGAAGTGGTATTCGAGCAGCCTGCGGCTGTACCAGGGGCGGCCCAGGAGCCGGGGAAAGAGCTCGATCATGATCCCGAACAGCCACAGGCTGAAGACCCCGAACATCACCAGGTGGGCGTGGCCGACGACCCAGTCGGTGAAGTGGATCAGCTTCTGGAAGGTGAGCGTCACCTGGAGGGAGCATTGGAAGCAGGTGATGAAGTAGAAGACCATCCCGGTGTAGAAGTAGCGGATCGGGAGGTTCGTGAAGAACAGCGAGCCGCGGCCGGCCAGCGTGCCGAAGAAGTTGATCACCACCGTGGCCACCACCAGCTCGACGGCGATCGTGGAGATGATCGCCCCATACTGGAGGAACATCGGGATCGGGGTGTAGAGGAAGTGGTGGATCCCCTGGAGGGGATAGAAGAAGGCCAGCCCCCAGAAGCCCACCAGCGAGAGGCCGTGGCTCCAGATCGGCTTCTTGAGCAGGATCGGCACGAAGTAATACATCAGCCCCCAGCCCAGCGGGGTCACGAACAGACCGACCAGATCGTGGATGAACAGGCCGCCGATGGCGCCGGCGCTCGTGCCGCCGACGGTGTATTCGGGGAGCAGGTTGCCCATCGCGTAGGTGAGGAAGGTCCAGACGAAGGCGGCCATGAAGTACCAGAGCGTGACATACATCGGCCCTTTGCTCTTGGCGATCGGAACCATGAAGTTCACCGCCACCAGGGCCAGGCCCAAGAGGGCGACCGGGTCGATCCAGAAGGGCGTCTCGCCCCACTCGAGCCCCTGGGCGCCGAGGCTCATCGGCAGCTTCCATTCCCGGGCCAGGTCCATCACCCAGGCCTGGTCCTGAAACGAGGGGCCGACCACGATGCCCACGGCCGTCGAGAGCACGATCGCCTGCCAGGCCCAGAAGATGAACCAATTGAGGGCCCGGCTGGACACCGGGTGGAAGGTCAGCCGCGGCACCGCCCAGTTGAGCGCCCCCAGAAAGGCATTGGCCAAAAAGCCGTAGGCGATCGCGTTGGTGTGCACCATCCGCCAGCGGCCGGGGGAGAAGAGCTCGAGGCCCCGGAGCGGATTCCAGTGGACGAGCTGGAGGGCCATCAGGATCCCCCCCAGCATCGAGATTGTCAGGTAGACGAGGCTGGCCACGAAGAAGGCGGTCACGATCTTCTCGTCGACGAGCGACTCGTGCGTCGGAGCGTCGGTCGCGGGGGCTGGGGCGGAAGCGTGGCTCATGCGTCCTCCGTCTGCAGGCGGTAGGGGTGGAACTCGCCCCAGGGATAGATCGCCGCCATCGTCCAGCCAAACACCAGGTGCGTGGCCAGGGCCACCCACCAGGGCAGGTAGACCGGGTCGGTGCTCGTGATCCAGTTGCCGCCGAAGAGCAGGGGCTGGAGCCAGGAGAGGAGGCCGTAAAAATTGACGAGCCAGATGGCCACGGCGATCCCGGTGGCCCAGGCCAGCCGGCCGAGGAGATCCGCCCCGGCGGCCCAGCGTGAGAGCACCACCTGGAAGACGATCCCGAGGAGCATCCCGGTGGCGATGTAGAGCACGCAGCCCATCGCCAGGGCCAGGCCGTTGTCAAAGGCGGGATCGAGGGCTCGGCCGCCCATCCCGAAAGTCAGATAGACGCGGATCAGCTGGAGCGGATCCTCGCCGGCGATCGTGGCACCGGCGATGTTGAACACCAGGCTCACGAGCGCCCCCACCATCCCCAGGAAGAAGCCGGTCGTGGCGTAGTAGGTGAGGTAGTAGCCGCGGCGGGCCCACTCGCCGGCGGCCCGGCCGAAGGCATCGGCGTCGATCTCGGCCTGGAGCCGGGCGGCCTCGGCGCGGAGCTGCGATAGCCGGGCCTCACGGTCGGCCAGCGTCTCGACGCTCACGGCCTGGCCTCCCGCCCGGGTTGGCCGACCAGCTCGAAGAGCCAGGCCAGCTCGCGGCGGTGGGCCGGGCCGAGTGCGGCCGCTTTGTCGAGGGCCGGCTGGTCCTCGCCGGCGGCCTGCTTCTGGAGCACGTCGAGGATCACCTCGTGGTCGGCCGCGGCCATCTCGTTGTTCTCGATGATCGAGGTCACGAAGTGGACGAGGTGCCAGATCCGGTCGCTCCGCTCTTCGGGCGACTCGCCGATCGCCGTGTTGGGATCCTTGGAGGAGGGCATCGGCGTGCCGTTGATCCCGGAATAGATCCGCCGGTAGATGTCCACCGGCCGGCGGCCGCCGTGGAGCATGCCCATGGTGAGGTCGGCCGGATAGGCCGTCCGGCCCCAGATGTCTTCGCCGATGTCGGCCGACTTGCTGCCCCGGGCGTTGGTGCCGTGGCACTTGACGCAGTACAGCTCGGCGAAGGCCACCGCCCCGGCATGGATCGTCTCGGGCGTGCGGGGCGGGTTGACCGTGATCGGCCGGACGAGCTCGTCCTCGGCCCGCTGCCACGAGCTGGCGATGTCGCCGACATATTCGGCCACCACCTCGGGGTCGAAGTCGTCGTCCTCGTCGAGCTCGGTCTCGGCCTCGCGGAGCAGGGCCAGCTCCAGCTCGCCGCGGGAGGCGAGCACCATCACGTAGTCGATCACCGCCTCGGTCTCCTCCTCGGGCAGGAACCGGAAGCCGGGCATGCTCGTGCCTTTGGCCCCGTACTTGAGAATCCGGCTGAGATCCTCGCGGCGGGGCTTCGAGCCGCGCGGGGTGGAGGTGAACTTGAAGACGCCGTTGCGGTAGTCGCGGGGCGGCGGATTCAAGTGGGCCCCGGCCGGCCCCTGGCCGTCGCCGGTGGTGCCGTGGCAGCCGGCGCACTGCGCCGTATAGACCTGCCGGCCGAGCTGGAGGTGGAGCCGGTCGAAGCCGGCCGCGTCGCCGCCGGCGATCCGATAGACGCCGTCGGCAGGCCGGCCGGCCGCGGTCTTGGCCGCGGCATCTTCGCCATCGGCGACGGCCTCGTAGATCTCGGCCGCCTTCTCGACGGCCTCCTCCGCCGGCAGGGCCATGCGGGGATTGGCCGGCGTGCCGTGAAACATCGCGAGGTACGACGCGATCTGGGCCTTGTGCTTGGCAGGCAACTCGAGCTTCAGGGCATCGGCCCGCAGCGTGTAGGCCGAGTCGGGCAGCCGGGAGCAGCCAGCCCCGCCGAGGGCGACGAGCGAGACGACGGCCAGCCACGTGGCGGTGGCGGGCAGGGGGTTCAGGCGAAGCAACCGGGTGACATGTCCTGGCATGGCACGAAGCTGAATTTTTGGGGGCGAATGGGCCGCTCTGGCAGCCGCGGAGGGTCGGCCGCCGCGCTCGCCCAGTACCTTAAAAGACCGCCGGGCGGCTGGCAAGCCTCCGCCCGGCTTGCATACCGCCGGGGATTGGCGAGGATAGCCAGTTCGCGACAGCCCCTCCCAGTTCCACTCCCCCTTCCGCGGAGCCTCTTCCAGCATGGCAAAGTCATCTCGCAGCCCCGCCGCCGGCACGTCAGCCGCCTGGCTCACCGCCTCGGAGCGCCGGGTGCTCGACAGCACCGTCGGCACGCCCTTGGCCGCGGCCACCCGCAGCCAGTTGCTTGCGGCGATGAAGAAATCGCGGACGCTGCGGGACAAGTGGCGGGATCTCTTCAACCGCCAGACGATCTCCACGAAGCGGACTCCCGGCGGCCGCAACGATCCGGCCAACACCCGCTCGCTCGAGAAGTCGGACCTGTTCGCGGCGGCAGTCAGGCGGCTGGAGGCCCGGATCGCCGAACTCGACTCCGGGGCCGCCGTCCGGGCGAAGACCGGTCGCACGGCAGCCAAGAAGCCGACCCGCAAGCCCGCCCGCCAGGCGGGCCACCGGGCCACCCGGGCCGGGATCCGCGGCGTGCTCGCCGAGGCCGTGGCCACCTTCAACGAGACCGCCCGCGAGGTGGTCGAGCAGGTGACCGGCCGGGCCAAGCCGAAGAAAAAGGCAAAGGCCAAGAAGAAGGCCGGCGCCGGCGCGACCAAGGCCACCTCCAGGCAGTCGGCCGTGAAGGCGGCGTCGGCCCCGGAAGCCAAGCCGGCGGCCGCCAAGAAGAAGGCCGCGACCGCCTCGAAGAAGGCCCGCCAGGCCGGCAGCCTGCGGGCCCTGGCCTCCTCCGGCACCGGCCAGACCGTGCACTTCGACCCCAAGAAGCAGCGGTCGGCCAAGGCCCGGGCGACAGCGGCTCGGATCAAGTTTGACGGGCTCTCGACCCGCCGCCGCGGCCACACGCTCGCCGCCGGCAAGCGGAAGCAGGCCCGCCGCGACGGGCGGTAGCGGCCGCTCGTCGGATGCCTGCGACCGGCGCTGGCTTCACTCGCCCAAGCCGGCTTCACTCGCCCAGCTGAAAGAGCCGCTTGAGGGCGTCGACGAGGCCGTGGGGCACCCCCGTCTGGCTCTCGCTCCGCAGCGACGCCAGCGGCGGATGAAGGAGCTTGGCCGCATACCGCTCGAAGGCCTGGCGGATCTCGACCCGCTCCGCCTCGCCCAGCTCGGGCAGCCTGCGGAAGAGCCGCTCGAGTTCCAAGGCGGCCGTCTCGCTCCAGCCGGCCCGCAGCTGCTCGATCACCGGCGCGGTGCTGCGGTGGTGGAGATCGGTCAGGAACCGGAGCGTCTCCTCCTCGACGATCGCCAGGGCGGCCGGCATCTCCCGCTGGCGGCTCTTGCGGTTGGCGTCGCAGGCAGCCACCAGGTCATCGACCGAGTAGAGCCAGACGCCCGGCCGCGTGCCGATCCGGGGGTCGAAGTCGCGGGGCACGGCCAGGTCGAGCACCACCAGCGGCCGTCCCTCCCGCTCCCGCTCGATCCTGTCGAACAGCTCGAGCGTCACCACCGGCTGCGAGGCGCCGGTCGTGCTCACGACCAGGTCGGCCGCGACGAGCTCCGCGGCCAGCTCCGCGAACGCCCCCGGCCGGGCCCCCAGCCGGGCGGCCAGCTCGACGGCGCGGGTGGCGGTGCGATTGAGAATCGTCACGTCGCGGCCGCCCCCCGCCCGCAGGTAGCGAAGCGTCTCGGCGGCCATCTTGCCCGCGCCCACCAGGAGGATCCGCTTGTCGTCGAACCGTTCGAAGACGCCGGCGGCGAAGTCGGCCACCGCCACGCTGGGGACGCTCGTCCGCTCTCGGCCCAGGCCGGTCTCGGTGGCCACCCGCTTGGCCGTGCGGAGGGCCGCCTGGAACAGGATGTCGGTCAGGGGGCCGCTCGTGCCGCTCTCCCGGGCGAGAGCCCAAGCCTGCTTCACCTGGGAGAGAATCTGCGGCTCGCCGAGCACCATGCTGTCGAGGCCGGCCGCCACGCTGAACAGGTGCCGGGCCACACCCTGGTCGGCCTGGCCGCGAACCGCCCGGGCCACCGTGGCCGGTTCGAGCCCCCGCCGCTCCGCCAGGAAGGCCACAAGCGCCTCCTGTGGCGGAGGTGCTACGTCGTGCTCGCCGGCCGCATAGAGCTCGACCCGGTTGCAGGTCGAGAGCAGGACCACCTCCCGGCCGGGAAACCGCTCCCGAAACGCAGCCAGGGTCGCGGCCGCCTCCTCGGCCGAGAAGGCCAGCCGCTCCCGCAGCTCCAAGGGCACCGTGCGGTGGGTCGCCCCCACGAGGGCAAGCGTCGTCGTGCCGGCGGCGGTGGCGGTCATTGGTCCACCTCCTGGACGGCGGCGGGCCGGGCGGCGGCGGGCATGCCGTGGTGCGTGGGGGCGACGAGCCCCCAGGCCAGCGAGCCGGCCAGGATCGCGAGGCTCGCCACACTCAGCCAGGCCGCGATCCGGTCGCCGGCCGGCCGTCGCCGCGTCGCCAGAGCGACTGCGTCGGCCCCGACCAGCCAGCCCACCATCATCCCCATCCTGAGCACGACCGGATCGGTCCAGGGCACCGACTCGGGCAGCTTGACGGCGTTGAGCACGACGCCAGAGACGAAGCCCGCCACCGCCGTCCAGGCGGCCACCCCGAGCGTGCGATGGGTGACCTGCGCGAGCCGCTCGAGGCTCGGCATTCGAAAGCCGACCATCGGAGGCCGCTTGCGGATGAGTCGGCCGGCCTGGATGAGCCACATCATCCCGGCCACCGCCCCCAGGGCCACCGCCACGCTGAAGGCGAGGTTGAAGCTGCCGTGGATCCGGGCCCAGACCCGGGCCGCCGGGCTCTGCAGAAAGGGCTCCCGGCTGGCCAGCAGCGCAGCCCCCACCAGCGCCAAAACCACCGGCAGCAGAAACAGCCCCACCGGCGTGCGGGGATTGGCGAGGGTCAGCCAGAGATAGCCCGCCGCCAACAGCCAGGCCGCCAGCAGATACCAGTCGAACGGGCTCGAGAGGGGCACGGCCGACTCGCTCACCGCCCGCCAGCCGAGGAACAGCGTGTGGGCCACGAGGCCCGCGAGCGCAAAGCCCACCATCACCATCCCGCGGACGCCCGACCGGAAGACGAGCCGCGTCGCCTCGCAGCCGAGGGCCACGGCATAGCTGGCCGCGAAGCAGAGAATCGAGATGCCCGACAGAAAGGAGGTCATCGAGATCCGGGATCGGGGACGCTGGACAGCGCCGGCCGGTGGCCGGCGGCAGACTTTATTGTAGGTCGCCGACGGCACCGGCCTCCAACCGCCGAGCGGAGTCCACCGCCAGGCACTATCATGCTCTGATGCCTCCTTTGCCTGCCGCGACCCCGACCGATCCCCGCCAGCAGGCGCTCCTGATGCGGGCCTGCCGCCGGGAGCCGGTGGAACGGCCGCCCGTCTGGCTGATGCGGCAGGCGGGCCGCTACCTGCCCGAATACCGCGCGATCCGCTCGCAGGTGGGCTTCCTCGAACTCTGCAAGACGCCCCGGCTCTCGGCCGAGGTGATGATCGCCACCGTCGAGCGGCTGGGGGTCGATGCAGCGATCATCTTCAGCGACCTGCTGCCGATCCTCGAGCCGATGGGCCTCGACCTCGAGTTCACTGTCGGCGAGGGGCCGGTGATCCACAATCCCGTCCGCGAGCCGGCCGACGTGGCCCGGGTGCGGGAGCTCGACGATGTCGATCGGGTGGGGTTCGTGATGGACACCGTGGCCGCCACCCGGGCCGGCCTCGCTGACTCGATCCCCGTGATCGGCTTCGCCGGGGCGCCGTTCACGCTCGCCGGCTACTGCATCGAGGGGGGCACGAGCAAGTCCTGGACGCTCACCAAGACCTTCATGATGCAGCACGAGGCGGCCTGGCACGACCTGTGCGGCAAGCTGGCCCGGGCGGTGAGCCGCTACCTCGTGGCCCAGCTCGACGCCGGCGCCCAGCTCGTGCAGGTCTTCGACAGCTCGGTCGGCTGTCTGGGGCCGGCCGACTACCGCCGCTACGTGCTGCCCCACGCCCGAACCGCGATCGCCGAGGCGGCCCGGCGGGCGCCGGTGATCCACTTCGCCACCGGCAATCCGGCCCTCCTGCCACTCTTGGCCGAGGCGGGGGGCAGCGTGATCGGCATCGACTGGCGGATCGACCTCGACCGGGGCTGGGAACTGGTGGGCCACGACCGGGCCGTGCAGGGCAACCTCGATCCCGTGGTGCTCCTGACCGACCGCGACACCGTCCGGGCGCGAACCCGTGAGGTGCTCGCCCAGGCCGCCGGCCGGCCGGGGCACATCTTCAACCTGGGCCACGGCATCCTCCCGGGCACGCCGGTCGAAAACGTGCTCGAACTCGTGGCGACGGTCAAGGGCGGCTGAGTTGGCGAAACGTAGCCGCGGGTTGACCCTGCGGGCAGGCAAAGCCTGTTTTACCCGTCGGACAGCGGGAAGAAGCCAACCGGAAACAGCGGTACTGGAAACGCGACGCCAACTGGCCGGCGGGATACCAGGCTCCGCCTGCCCGCCAGGAAATCCCGCCGCTACGTG
>CAYRNG010000239.1:0-5362 GCA_964425395.1 uncultured Candidatus Kuenenia sp.
GCCAAAAAACCGCCGTTTGGAGGGTAAGCGAATGGCTAGCGGCCACACTGGAAATGTGGTGCCGGGAAACCGGTTGCGGGTTCGACTCCCGTGCCCTCCGCTCGAATTGTGATCTTCGCTTCGTCCCCGGATCTGGCTCGCGGCGAGCCCACCGGGGTCCGTCCCGCGGCCGGAGCCTGATGGCGGTTCTCCTCGACATCCAGAACGCCTCCAAGCGGTACGGCGACCAGGTGCTCCTCGACGAGGCCAGCGCCACGATCACCGACGACGGCCGGATCGGCTTCATCGGCCGCAACGGCGCCGGCAAGAGCACGCTCCTCAAGATCCTCCTCGGCGAGGAAGAGCTCGACTCGGGCGAGATCGTCCGCCATCCCCGGCTCCGGCTCGGCTACCTCCGCCAGCATGACCCGTTCCTGCCCGGCGAGTCGGCCCTCGAGTTTCTGATCCGCGACAGCGGCAAGCCCGACTGGAAGTGCGGCGAGGTGGCCGGCGACTTCGAGCTCAAGGGGCCCCTGCTGACCGGCCCGGTGCAGGCCCTCTCCGGCGGCTGGCAGACCCGCGTCAAGCTGGCGGCCCTCCTCCTCCACGAGCCCAACCTGCTGCTCCTCGACGAGCCCACCAACTTTCTCGACCTGCGGACACAGATCCTGCTCGAGCATTTTCTCCGCGGCTACCGCGAGGCCTGCCTGGTGGTCTCCCACGACCGGGCCTTCCTCAACGCCACCTGCGATTCCACGCTCGATTTGGCCCACGGCAAGCTGACGCTCCACCCGGGTCCCGTGGATGACTACCTCGTCCATCAGCAGGAGCGGCGGCTGACGGCCGAGCGGACCAATGCCGCCGTGCTGGCCAAGAAGCGGGAGCTCGAGGAGTTCATCGCCCGCAACCGGGCCCGGGCCTCGACCGCCGCCCGGGCCAAGTCGAAGGCCAAGCAGCTCGAGAAGCTGGAATTGGAAGAGATTCCTCTCGCCGCCCCGACGGCCGCGATCCGCTGCCCCGAGATCGTCCCCCGCCGCGGCGCCGCCCTCCGCTGTCGCGATCTGGCGATCGGCTATCCCGACCGCCAGGTGGCCGACGGCATCGCGCTCGAGATCGTCCACGGCTCGCGGGCGGCGATCGTGGGGGACAACGGCCAGGGCAAGACCACCTTCCTAAGGACCCTCGTCGGCTCGCTCTCCCCGCTCGCCGGTGACCTCAAGTGGGGCCACGGCTGCCAGCTCGGCACCTATGCCCAGCACGTCTACACGAGCCTCGACGAGCGAGAGACTGTGCTCGACCACCTGGAACGGGCCGCCGCCCCCGCCACCAAGCAGCAGCGGATCCTCGACCTGGCCGCCGCGATGCTGTTTCGCCAGTCGGCCCTCGACAAGCCGATCAAGGTGCTCTCCGGCGGCGAGCGGGCCCGGCTCTGCCTGGCCGGGCTCCTGCTGGGCACGGCCAACGTGCTGGTCCTCGACGAGCCGGGCAACCACCTCGACGTCGAGACGGTCGAGGCGCTGGCCGCGGCGCTCGTGGACTATGCCGGCACGGTGATCTTCACGAGCCACGACCGGTCGTTCATGCGGGCGGTGGCGACGACCGTGATCGAGGTCAAGGATGGCCGGGTGGTGGACCAGCTGGGCACCTACGACGCCTACCTGGCCACGGTGACCGGCGAGATCGACGCCGCCGAGGCGGCCGCCGGCCGGACACGGCCTGCTGAGAGCCGGTCGCGGCCCGCGGAACACAACGCCCGCCGACCGCCCCCGCCGACTCCAGGCCGCGGCGGGGCCCCGGCTGTGGAGCCGCGTTCGCAAAACGACCGCGGCCTCCGCAAGCAAGTCGCCACCGTCGAGAAGACGATTCTCCGGCTCGACGCCGAGAAGAAGGAGCGGCAGGCGGCCCTGCTGACGGCCACCGATCCGGCCGAGGCGGTCAGGCTCCACGAGGCTGTGACCGCGATCGAGCAGCAGCTGGCCGAGGCCGAGGAGCGGTGGCTTGCGCTACAGGAGCAGCTCAGCAACGCGGCCTCGACTCAATAGCCCGTGCCGGCGGCCCGGGCCTACGATTTTCAAACCGTCACGCGAGCCAGTCGAGCGGCTCTGGGGGCCGGAACCGCTCGGCGGGAAAGAACCGGTTGCAGAGTCGGCCGTCGGCCGAGGCCGTGAAGTCGGCCGGCTGGGTCACCAAGGCCAAGGGCCGCGACCGGATGCCCCGGGCCGCCAAAAACTCGCTCCGGTCGATGAGTTCCAGCGGCGACTCATAGCAGGCCGGCAGATCGGCGAACTGCTCGTGGCGATCGACCACGGCCAGTCCCCGCATCCCCGGCCGCTGCACCAAAAGCGACCAGCCGTAGAACTCGAGCCGCGGCGACTCAGCCTGGCGAACCAGCCGCGGTGGCGGGCCGGCCAGATCTTCGGGGGCCACGAGCGCCGCCGCCAGCCGCCAGGCTCCGCCCACCGGCCGCAGGGCCATCAGCTCCTGCCGCAGACAGACGAAGCCGGGCGGCATGACGGGCAGGAGCCGGCCGTCATCCGACACGCTCACGAGCCAAAGGCCGCCGCCGCTCGGCTGGCGAAGCACCGCCACGCCGACGACGAGCGGCCGGTAGCACCGCCGCCGGGGCGGCGGGGCGGCAAGTGCGGCTCGCGGGCAGACGAGCCGGGCCCGGAGGGGGCGAATTTCGGGAGTGGGAATCATGACGGCTGGTTCCTTCGAACACGCGATACCTGCTGGCAGGGCGGAACCTTAGCCGGGCCGATGGACAACCTTGGTCCACCCAAACCCCCTCCGGAGGCGGGTTCATGGTGTCGGGCAGCCCGCCCGGATCCGGGGGGCCCAAGCTATGCTGGGGTTCTGGCAAGCGGCGGCACGGCCCGGCCGGCCCTTTTTTCGCGGAGCACCGCATGGATTCACTCAACCGCCACGAGCAGCTGCTGCGGGTTTTTCACCTCATCGACATCCTGTTCGGGGCCCGCCAGCCGCTCACCACGGCCGAGCTCAAGGAGCGGCTCGTCTCCCGGGGCGTGATCGACGAGATGTCCGACAAGAACATCCGGCGGGACGTCGAGTTCCTGGGCAAGTTCGGCTACGCGGTCAAGCGGTCACGGAAGCGGAGCAGCCGCGGGGCCATGTGCGATGCCTGGTCGATCCAGCCCGGCCGGGGGGCCGGCGAACTCTCCCCGCCGGCGATCACGCTGCCGGAGCTGTTGTCGCTGGCCGTGGCCCGGGAGTTTCTCGCTCCGCTGGCCGGCACCGTCTACTGGCGGGGCATCGCCCAGCTCCTGGCCAAGCTCGAGCGGATCGCTACCCCGGATCTGCTCGACTACGTGCTCGCCCACCGCGACGGCCTAGTCGTCCATCCCCGGCCGACGGAGGCGAAGTATCGCTCCCGAACGCTGAGCGCCGTCAACCGGGCAATCCGGCAGTCGCTCGAGCTCGAGCTTCGCTACACGAGCCTGGCCGACGACAAGCCGCGGCGGATCACCGTCCGCCCCGAGGCCCTCGTGGCCTACGAGGGGGCGATCTACATCGCCGGAACGCGGCCGCCGGCGGCGGGTGAGCCGGTGAACGGGGCCGCGGCCGGCCTGCGGTTCTACAAGCTCGACCGGGTGGTCGATGCCCGGGTCAGCTCGCGGGCCTTTGCCCGCCAGGGAATGGCGATCGACGCCCTGCTCGCCGACAGCATCACGCTCTATCGGTCTCCGGAGCCGGCCCGCCGCTACCGGATCCGGATCGACGCCGCCCGGGCCCGCTGGGCGCGGGAGAAGCCGTTTCATCCGGGCCAGAAGGTCCGCAGTCTCCCGGATGGCGGAATCACGATCGAGATCGAGCGGGCCTGGGACGGCGAGATGCTCCCCCAGATTCTGGCCCTCGGCGAACACGTCGAGGTGCTCGAGCCGGCCGATGTTCGCGACCAGCTCGCCGCCACCGCCCGGCGGATCGCAGCCCGCCACGAGTCGCCGTCGGGGCGAAAGCGGGCGGCTGGAGAGCGCCCTGCGCGACGGAGGGTCGCCCATGCGAAGTGAGCGGGATGGAACTGGCTGCCGAAGGGGGACAGTCCCCGCGGCGGGGACAGTCCCCGGGGACCGTGTAGCGCCTCTTTGAGTTGCACCACGAGGAAATCCAATGGAACTGCCTGACCCGACGCGGCGGGAGTTTTTGGCGGCGGCGGCTCTGTCGGCCATGGCCGCCGGGCAGGCGCGGGGCGAACCGCCTGCGGCCGTCGCAGAGCTCGAGGCGCCGGCGGCCGGCCCGCTGGCTGACTATGTCGGCCGGCAGGATCCGGCCACGCGGTTCGAGCCGCTCGGGCGGGGCGACCTCCTGGGCGGCGAGTGGCTCACCGGCCGGCTCGTTAGCCAGCGGTGGCGGGGCGTGGACTGGACCCACGAGCTGTCGCTGTTTCGCCCCGCGGCCGCGGCCGACCGCGGGCCGATGCTCCTCTGGATCGATGGCGGATCCAGTCGCCGGCTGCCCGCCGCCGGCCTCAAGGCCCCGACCGACACGGTGCAGACGCTCGCCGGGGTGGCCACGGCCGCCGGTCTGCCTGCCGCCGCCGTCCGGCAGGTGCCCTACCAGCCGATGTTCGATGGGCTGGTCGAGGACGGCCTGATCGCCCACACGTTCGTCGAGTTCGTGAAGACCGGTGACGTCACCTGGCCGCTGCTTGTGCCGATGGTCAAGGCCGCCGTCGAGGCGATGACCGCCGCCAGCCGGGCCGCCGCCGCTGCCTGGGAGCTCGAAGTGGAGGGCTTCGTGGCCAGCGGGGCGAGCAAGCGGGGCTGGACCACCTGGCTCTCGGCCGCCATGGACCGGCGGGTCAAGGGGATCGTGCCGATGGTGATCGACATGCTCTCGCTCGAGGCTCATGTCGGGCTCCAGCGGGCCTCGTTCGGGGGCCTCTCCGACAAGCTTGCCGACTACTCCTCGCGGGGCATCGAACAGCTCCTGGCCACGCCCCGCGGCCGGGAGCTCGTGGGGATCGTCGATCCGCTCGGCTACCGCGACCAGCTCGCCCAACCCAAGATCATCGCCCTGGGCACCAATGACCCCTACTGGCCGCTGGAGGCCTGCGGGCTCTACTACGACCGGCTGGAGGGCCCCCGCTGGCTCTCCTATGCCCCCAATGCCGGCCACGGCCTGCCGGGCCCGCGGGTGATGGGGCTGGTGGCCGCGATGGGCCGCCACACCGCCGGCCTCGAGGCCCTGCCCGAACTCGACTGGGCCACCGAGCGGGAGGAAGCGTTCGCCGTCTGTCATGCCTCCTGCCCGAGAGCCGACGTGGGCCGGGCGGTGGCCTGGACCGCCCGCTCGGCATCGCGAGACTTCCGCCAGGCCGAGTGGCGCTCCGCGGCCGCCGAGCAGGACGCCACCGGCTGGCGGG
>CAYRNG010000240.1:0-21522 GCA_964425395.1 uncultured Candidatus Kuenenia sp.
GGCTCAAGCCCAGGTGTTTCTACGACCTCGTGATCGAGGTGTCGATCGTGCGGCCGGGGCCGATCCAGGGCGACATGGTGCATCCGTATCTCAGGCGGCGGGCCGGCGAGGAGCCGGTGACGTATCCCAACGACGCGATCCGTGAGGTCCTGGAAAAAACGCTCGGCGTGCCGCTCTTCCAGGAGCAGGCGATGCGGCTGGCGGTGGTGGCGGCCGGCTTCACGCCCGGCGAGGCCGATCAGTTGCGGCGGGCGATGGGGGCCTGGCGACGGCCGGGCGTGATCGACGAGTTTCACAAGAAGCTCGTCGACGGGATGCTCGCCCGCGGCCTGGCCCGCGAGTTCGCCGAGCAGGTCTTCAACCAGATCCGGGGCTTCGGCGAATACGGCTTCCCCGAGTCGCACGCGGCGAGCTTCGCCCTCTTGGTCTACGTGTCGGCCTGGCTCAAATGCCACCACCCGGCCGCCTTCACGGCGGCGCTATTGGGCAGCCAGCCGATGGGTTTTTATGCACCTGCCCAGCTCGTCCGCGACGCCCGAGCCCACGGCGTGCGGGTGTTGCCGGCCGATGTGAACAAGAGCGACTGGCACGCGACGCTCGAGGGGCGGCCCCGGGCCACCGACCGCGAGCAGAAGGCCGACGGCGCGGCGGGCGAGGAGGCCGCCGAGGATGGCTGTCAGAGCCCCGACGCTCCACGTAGCGGCGGCCGGCCGCCGGCCCTGCGGCTGGGCCTCGAGCAGGTCTACGGGCTCGGGGAGGCTGCGGCCGAGCGGATCGTGGCAGCCCGCCGCGCCGGCCCGTTTCGGCTGCCGCATGACCTGGCCCGGCGGGCGGGGCTCGACAGGGAGTCGCTGTTGCATCTGGCCCGGGCCGGGGCGCTGGCCTCGCTCGGCCTCTCCCGCCGCCGCGCCGTCTGGGAGGCGATGCGGTGCCTCGACAAGCCGGCCAGCCGGCCGCTCCTGGAGGGCCTCGCCGACGATGAAGACACCGCGGGCGAAGAGGCCGCGGTCGGCCTCGAGTCGATGTCGCCCCAGGAAGAAGTGATCGCCGACTACCGCACCGCCGGCCTCTCGCTCGCGGGCCATCCGCTGGCCTTCGAGCGGCCACGGCTGGCGGCCCGGGGCGTCGTCGAGATCGCCGCGGCCACCGCCGCCCCGGCGGGCCGCCGCGTGCGGGTGGCCGGGATCACGCTCTGCCGCCAGCGGCCGGCCACCGCCCGGGGCATGATCTTCCTCACGATCGAGGATGAATCGGCCGCGGCCAACATCGTGGTTCGCCCCGACGTCTGGGCCGCCGCCGACCATGCCGCCCGCCGGGCGGCGGTGCTCGTAGTGGAGGGCCGGATCCAAAAGCGGGGTGCGGTCGTGCACGTGGTGGCCACGCGGCTCGAGTCGGCGCTGGGTTCGCCGCCGCGGTCGGCGCCGGGATCAGGCTCACCCGCCGGCACCCGTGCCGCCGCTTCGGCCGAGGTGGCCGCGCCGCCGGCCGCCGCCGCCGAGTTCGCCTCCCGCTCCCCTGCCCTGGCCGCCCTGCCCCGGATGTCCCGCGACTTCTGCTGACCACCGGCGGGTCCCACCCTGCCGAGCCACCCTTGCTGACCCATAATTATGGCTCTAGGCTTGAGCGGATGAAGACCACCGTCGAGATCGCCGACGACCTCTTCGAGGCGGCCAAGAAGCGGGCTGCCGAACTCCGCGAGCCGCTCCGCGCCCTGATCGAGCGTGGCCTGCGGGCCGAGCTCGCCCGGCCGGGCCGATCGGCCCGCCGGCGACGCCCCGAGCCGATCCGCTGGGTGACCGTTGCCGGCGGCCTGCCGGCCGGCCTCGACATCGCCGATCGCGAGGCCATGCACGACTGGCTTCGCGGGCAGCGATGATCGCCATCGACACGAATCTGCTGATCTACGCCCACCGGGCTGCCACCCCCGAGCACGCCCGAGCCAAGGCGGCCCTGTCGCGGGCAAGTGCCGCCGGCGGCGGCTGGGGCATCCCGCTGCCGAGCGTGGCCGAGTTTCTCGCCGTCGTCACGCACCCTGCCGCGAGCGGCCGCCCCTCCACGCCCACCGAGGCGGCCGCCTTCCTGGCCGCCCTCCGGGAAGCGCGGGCCAGGATCCTCGGCCCCGGGCCGGGCTTCGCCGATCGCCAGCTGCAACTGGCCGTTGATCTCGCCGTAGCCGGCGGCCGGGTGTTCGACCTCCAGATCGCCCTCTGCGCCCTCGACGGCGGAGCGACGGAACTCTGGACGCACGACCGGCGATTCGTAAAAGTGCCAGGGCTTCGCCTCCGCGACCCCCTTGCTCGAATCCCCTGACTCACACCGACGCTTCGATGCCAGCACCTGTGATCACGACCGACCTACCCCTCGGGGCCCCGCTGCGGGGCAAGGTTCGCGACTGCTACCCCTTCGCCTCCCCCGCCTTCGGCGCCGCGATGCTGATCGTGAGCACCGACCGGATCAGCGCCTTCGACTGGATCCTACCGACGCCGATCCCCGACAAGGGCCGGGTGCTGACGGCGATCTCGCAATTCTGGTTCGACCTCCTCGCCAGCGGCCCGGAGCCGATCGCCCATCACCTCCTCACGACCGACGTCGATGCGATGGGCCTGCCCGCCGGGATCGACCGCGAGCCGCTCCGGGGCCGCACGATGCTCGTCCGGCGGGCGGAGGTGATTCCCTTCGAGTGCGTCGTCCGCGGCTGGCTGGCCGGCTCGGGCCTCGCCGAATACTCCCACAGCCGCACGGTCTGTGGCGTGCCGCTGCCGGCCGGCCTCCGCCCGGGCGACCGCCTCCCCGCGCCGATCTTCACGCCAGCCACGAAGGCGGCCACTGGCCACGACGAGAATATCTCGTTCGACGTGATGGCCGCCGCGGTCGGGGCCGACCTAGCCGCCACGCTCCGCGACAAGAGCCTCGCGGTCTACGCCCGGGCCGCGGAGCACGCGGCCGCCCGGGGCATCATCCTGGCCGACACGAAGTTTGAATGGGGCCGGCTGCCCGACGGCTCGCTGATCCTCGTCGACGAGGTGCTCACGCCCGACAGCTCGCGGTTCTGGCCGGCGGCCGAGGCGGGCAACGGTCGCGTGCCCGACTCCTTCGACAAGCAGTTTGTCCGAGACTGGCTCGAGCGCAGCGGCTGGGACAAGGCCAGCCCGCCCCCCGAGCTCCCCGCCGAGATCGTGGCACAGACCCGCGACAAATACCTCGAGGCCTGCCGGCTGATCACCGGGCAGCCAACGTAGCCGGCGGGTTCGGCCAACCGATTTCGCCGCGTCGCCGACGCAACGTAGCCGGCGGGTTCGGCCAACCGACCTTGCCGCGTCGCCGACGCAACGTAGCCGCGGGTTTGGCCAACCGACCTTGCCGCGTCGCCGACGCCACGTAGCCGCGGGTTTGGCCAACCGATTTCGCAGCGTCGCCGACGCAACGTAGCCGCGGGTTTGGCCAACCGATTTCGCAGCGTCGCCGACGCAACGTAGCCGCGGGTATCCGACCCGCGGACAGCGCGATGCTGCCAACCGAAACCGGCGGCATCGGAAACGCAGCGCCAACTGGCCGGCGGGATGCAATCCCGCCGCTACGTGGGCGGCGCCAACTGGCCGGCGGGATTTCCTCGCTGTTAGGGCGGTTTTCCTCTCTAGGGCCGCGACCGGCCGCAAACTAGAATCGTGGCTGTCTCCGCCTTCCGTCTTCTCCCCCCTGCTCCGCTCATGCTCCGCTACTGGACCGCCGGCGAATCCCATGGCCCCGCGCTCGTCGCCCTCGTGGACGGCTTTCCCGCCGGGCTCACGGTCGACAAGGCCGCGATCGATGCCGAGCTCGGCCGCCGTCAGGGGGGCTACGGCCGCGGCGGCCGGCAGCGGATCGAGACCGACACCGTCACCTTCCTGTCGGGCCTCTGGAAGGGCACGACCCTCGGCAGCCCGCTGGCCCTCGAGGTCATCAACCGCGACGCCAAGCTCGAGCGGCTCGAGGAGGTCGAACGACCCCGGCCCGGCCACATCGACCTGGCCGGCGCCATCAAGCATTCCGGCGGCGTTCGGGCCGTGCTCGAGCGGGCCAGCGCCCGTGAGACGGCCGCGCGGGTGGCCGCCGGGGCCCTCGCCCGCCAGCTGCTCGCCGTGTTTGGCATCGAGGTGGCCGGCTGGGTGACCGAGTTGGGGGGCGTCGCCCTCGGCGACCGGCCCGGCTCGCTCGCCGAGCTCCGCGGGATCCGCGACTCGAGCAGCATCTATTCGCTCCACCCCGAGCGAGACGCCGAGGTGACCACCCTCATCGACCGGGTCGGCAAGGAGGGCGACACGCTCGGCGGGATCGTCGAGGCCCGCGTCACCGGCCTCCCGATCGGCCTGGGCACCCACGCCCAGTGGGACCGCAAGCTCGACGGCCTCCTGGCCCAAGCCGTGATGGCCGTCCAGGCGATCAAGGGAGTCGAGATCGGGATGGGCTTCGAGACCGCCCGCCGCCGCGGCTCGGAGGTGCACGACCCGATCGGCTACGACGCCGCGACCGCCGCCGGCCCCACCCAGGGCTTTACCCGGCCCACCAACAATGCCGGCGGCCTCGAGGGGGGCACCACCAACGGCCAGCCGCTCGTCGTGCGGGCGGCGATGAAGCCGATCTCGACCCTCCGCAAGCCGCTGGCGAGCGTCAACCTCACGACCAAAGAGCCCGAGGAGGCCGCCTACGAGCGGAGCGATGTCTGCGCCGTCAGCGCCTGTAGCGTGATCGTGGAAAACGTCGTCGCCTTCACTGTCGCCCAGGCGCTGGTCGACAAGTTCGGCGGCGACAGCATCGCCGAGATGCAAGCCCGCTGGAGTCTCTACCACGACGTGGCCCAGGGCCGCTAAAGGCTGCGAACCGACCCGGCGGCCCGCCGCCACCCCCCAGCTGCCGGAGAACATGGATGTTCGTCCCCCGCTCCACCTCCCGCATCCGCCGAGCCCGGCTGGCCTTTCTGGCCGCCGGCCTGGTGCCCACGGTGGCGGTCGTCGCCTGGGCGATGCACCGGCAGAGCGACGCCCACCGGGCCGCCGTGGAACGCCGCTGGCAGGAGGCGCTGGGCCTGCCGCTGGCCGTGGGCCGCCTCGAGCATCCCCGGCCGGGCGTGATCCGGGCCACCGACTGCATCCTCCCGGGGGCCGACGGCCGGCCGGCCGTGTCGCTGCCCCGGATCGAGGTCGAGTCGTCGGCCGACGAGGATCGGATCCGGATCGACCGGGCCGTGGGCGACCCAGCCAGCCTGGAGGTGGCCGTGGGCCTGGCCCGCCGCTGGCTGGCCGAGGAGGTCCGCTTCCGTCGCACCTGCCTGGTAGAGATCGCCGACTTCGCCTGGCCCGAGGCCGCCGCCGACCCCGCCCCGGCGGCGTCGGCCCCGCTGCGGGTCGAGTGCGTGCCCCGGGAAGAGGCCCGGGCAGTGCGGATCGTTCGCAAGGGCGGCGGCGATGAAGTGCGGATCGTTCTTCAGCACGTCGCCGAGGCCGGAGGCTCGGTGTCTCGCTACGAGGTCGAGGCCACGGTCAGCGAGCCGGTGCCGCTGGCCGCCCTCACGCTGGCCGCCGGGGCCGGCCGGTCTGCCGGCGGCGAGGCGAGCTTCTCCGGCCGGCTGCGGGCCGTCAGCGGACCGGCCGGCTGGACGGGCGAAGCTGCCGGGCGGATCGAAGGGCTCGATCTGGCGGCCGCCGCCGGGGCTTTGGGCGACCGGGCTGCCGGCACCGCCACGATCGCGGTCAGCCGGCTCGCTTGGGTCGATGGCCGCGTCAGCGACGGCCTCATCGAGGCCACGGTCGGAAGCGGCTGGCTCGACCGGCGGCTCTTCGATCGGATCGTGCTGGCCCTCTCGGCCCGGCCCGGCCCGGTCGCCGCCGGCCCGGCCGGCGACGTGCTCGGCTTCGACGCAGCCGCCTGCATCATCGCCGTCGGGCCCCACGGGGTGCAGGTCTTGCCCGCGGCCCGCTCGCCAGCCGGCCTGGCCACGCTCCGGGGCGAGCCCCTGCTCCTGCCGCCGGCCACGCCGGTGACCGCCGATCGGGTGGCCTGGCTCTTTTCCTCGCCGGGCATTCTCTACGGGCCCACGGCCGGCCCGGGAGCCTGGCTGATGTCGGTGCTGCCCAACCCCCTGCCCCAGCCCGCTGCCGCGGACGACGGCCGGCGATTCTGACGCAATCTTGACACGGCCCGGACCGAAAACTGACCCCGGCCATCTGCCCGAAATCCCAGCCTCTTGCGAGAGTGTCTTAGGTGCCGATGCGACCTGGAGAGCCAGGCACAGCTCGGCCAGCCCCCGGAGACACTCCCCATGACGCCCCCCCCTCCCTCCGCTCCCGTCCTCGATGAGCCGGCCACCGACTCGCTCGCCACCGACGGCAGCTTCGGCCGCTCTGCCGTTCACGATCCGCTCGCGAGCACCAAGATTGCCGGCTCCGGCTCCGTCGAGCCGCGGCGGGAAGGCTGGGCTAGCCACTGGGCCGACCTCGACTGGGCGACGGTGATCTGGATCGGCGGCATGCACGTGGCGGCCTTGGCGGCGCCCTTCTACTTCAGCTGGTCGGGCCTGGCGATCTGCCTCACGCTCTATTGGGTGACCGGCGGCCTGGGCATCTGCCTCGGCTACCACCGGCTGCTCACCCACGGCTCCTTTCAGACCTATCCGCCGATCCGGTTTCTGTTCGCGCTTCTGGGCGGGATCTCTGGCGAGGGCTCGGCGCTTACCTGGGTGGCCAACCACCGCAAGCACCATGCCTTCAGCGATCAGGAAGGCGACCCGCACTCCCCGCGAGACGGCGGTTTCTGGGCCCACATGCTCTGGATCTTCCCCCGGCACTCGGCCGCCGAGTTGGCCGCCCACACCAAGCGCTGGGCCCCCGATCTGGCCCGCGACCGGGGGGTCCACTTCCTGCACGTCACCTTCCTGCTCTGGCACTTCCTGATCGGCGGGGCGCTCCTGGCCTCGGGCTGGTGGGTCGGGGGCCGCGACCTGGGCATCTCCTGGCTGTTGTGGGGCTTGGCGGTGCGGATGGTGATCGTGTTTCACATCACCTGGTTCGTGAACTCGGCCTCCCACATGTGGGGCTACCGCAACTACGAGACCACCGACGACTCCCGCAACCTCTGGTGGGTGGGGCTCCTGGCCTTCGGCGAGGGCTGGCACAACAACCACCATGCCTACCAGCGGATGGCCGCCCACGGCCACAAGTGGTGGGAGTTCGACCCGACCTACTGGGTGATCCTCGGCCTGGAGCGGCTCGGGCTGGCCTGGGACGTGGTCCACACGCCCCATGGAACCGGCAAACGCCGCCCCAAAGCGACCGCCGGCCGGGCCTGACGCCCGCCGCCGGAGCGGGGCGGTTGCAAATTACGGAGCCGCCGCTAAACTCCGTGCATTCTTCGATCCTGTCAATCAATGCCGCCCGTCGTGGGTGGACCAAGGCTGATGTCGCTGACGAAAGAACGCAAGCACGAGTTGATCGGTGCCCATCGGCGCGGAGCCGCCGACACCGGGTCCGCGGAGATCCAGATCGCCCTCCTGACCGGGCGGATCACGCACCTCACCGACCATTTCAAGAAGCATTCCAAAGACTTCGCCAGCCGGCGGGGCCTGCTGGCGATGGTGAGCCGTCGCCGGCGTCTTCTTGATTATCTCAAGCGGGTCGCCCCGCAGCGGTATCTCGACATCATCCAGAAACTGGGCATCCGCAAGTAGCGATGCCGGCCGCCACGGGCGGCGGATGGCGTTGATTGAATGACCCCTCCCGCGTGCCGGAGCTCCGGCGGTCTCGCGGCGAGCGGTCCTGGACAAGATCGGCCGGGGCAGCGTTGCCTCTGCTGAAGGAAAACATGGCTCCCGTCCGCAGCATCGGCCTCCCTGGCCGGCGGACGGCGGTCGCGAACTGAAGTGAAGCAGGAAGAAGGAAGGAACGAACCAATGAAGCAGCGAGTGGAACGGCAGATCGGCGACCAGGTGCTCGCCATCGAGACGGGATTTCTGGCCAAGCAGGCGGCGGGCAGCGTGCTTGTCTCCTACGGCGACACGGTGGTCCTCGTGGCCTGTGCCACCGGGGCACCCCGCGCTGGGATCGACTTCTTCCCCCTCACCTGCGACTACCGCGAGCGGGTCGCCGCCGCCGGCAAGTTTCCCGGCGGGTTCCTCAAGCGGGAAGGCCGGCCGACCCTCAAGGAAACCCTCACCAGCCGGCTGATGGACCGTCCGATCCGACCCCTCTTCCCGGCCGGGTTCTTCGACGAGGTGCAGGTTCAGGCCAATGTCCTGGCCAGCGACCGCCAGAACGACCCCGACGTGCTGGCCATGAACGGCGCCTCGGCCGCCCTCTCGATCTCTCCCCTGCCCTTCCTGGGCCCGCTGGGCAGCGTGCGGCTGGCCCAGATCGACGGCCGATTCGTCCCCTTCCCCACGATCGACCAGCTCGAGGAGAGCGATCTCGACCTCGTGGTTTCGGGGAGCAAGACGGCGATCCTGATGATCGAGGGCTTCGCCCGCGAGATGCCTGAAGACCGGATGTTCGAGGCCCTCGAGGAATGCCACCGGATCATCCGCGTCCTCTGCGAAATGCAGGAGGAACTGATCGCCAAGGCCGGCAAGCCCAAGAAGGAATACGTGCTGGCCGATTACTCCGCCCTCACCGAGCGGCTCACCCGCCAGTACTACGCCGAACTGAAGGCGGCCTGTGCCATTTCCGGCAAGCAGGACCGCAACAACGCCGTCAAGGCGCTCAAGGAGCGGGCCCTCGCCGAGGTAGCCCCCACCGAGCCGGCCCAGGACTTCAAGCCCGGGGCCGCCGGCGGCATCGCCGAGGCCGATTTCAAGCACGTCTGGCACGACCTCCAGGAGAAGGCGATCCGCGAGCTGATCCTCGAGGGCACCCGCCCCGACGGCCGCAGCCATGCCGCCCTCCGCGGCCTCCACTGCGAGGTCGACGTCTTGCCGCGGGTCCACGGCTCGGCCCTCTTTCAGCGGGGCGAGACCCAGGCCCTGGTCACGATCACCCTCGGCACCGGCAGGGACGAGCAGCGGGTCGACGGCCTGATCGACGAGTATTCCAAGAAGTTCATGCTCGACTACTACTCCCCCTCGTACTCAGTGGGCGAGGTGCGGCCGATCCGCGGCCCCGGCCGCCGGGAGATGGGCCACGGGGCCCTGGCCGAGCGGAGCGTCAAGCCGGTGCTGCCCGATCCCGACGTCTTCCCCTACACGATCCGGGTGATCTCCGACATCCTCGAGTCGAACGGCTCGAGCTCGATGGCCAGCGTCTGCGGGGCCACCCTCGGCCTGATGGCCGCCGGCGTGCCGATCAGCCACCCCGTGGCCGGCATCTCGGTGGGCCTCGTCAAACAGAGCGAAGATCGCTGGGTGCTGCTCACCGACATCATCGGTGATGAAGACCATTACGGCGACATGGACTTCAAGATCGCCGGGTCGCAAAACGGCATCACCGGCATCCGCTCGACCTCAAGATCGCCGGCATCTCGTCGGCCATCATCGCGGCCACGCTCAAGCAGTCTCGCGAGGCCCGGCTGGAGATCCTCCGCACGATGCTCTCGGCGATCCGCCGGCCGCGGCCGGAGATCTCGGTCTGGGCACCGCGGCTGTTGCGGACCCGGATCAACCCCGAGAAGATCGGCCTCTTGATCGGCCCGGGCGGCAAGACGATCCGCGCCATCCAAGAGACCACCGGGGCGAACATCGACGTGGAGGACGACGGCACGGTCACCGTGGCCAGCCACGACGCCGAGGGGGCGATGGCGGCGATGGCCCAGGTCGAAGCCCTCACCGCCTCGATCCAGATCGGCCGGATCTACGAGGGCCGGGTGACGAGCGTCAAGGAATTCGGCGCCTTCGTCGAGCTCGTGCCGGGCAAGGACGGGCTCTGCCACATCAGCGAGCTCTCCGAGGAGTATGTCGGCAACGTCGGCGACGTCTGTCGGGTGGGCGACACGATGCGGGTCAAGGTGATCGCGGTCGACGACCAAGACCGCGTCAAGCTGAGCCGCAAGGCGGCCATGCGGGAACTGGCGGAGACGGCCGGGGGCGGCACGCCGGCGGAGTGATCTGCCGGCCGCCGCCGGCGGCGGGGAGCCGACGATGGCAGCCGAGGACCAGCGGGAGACCTCCCGCGCGGAAACCTATGCGGAGTTTGCGGCGCTCGTGGGCGGCCTGGCCCACGAGATCCGCAACCCGCTGTCCACCATCCGCCTCAACATGGAGCTCCTCGCCGAGGACTTCGAAGACTCCGATCCCGGCTCGCCCACCAAGCAGCGGGACCGGCGGGCCAAGGCCAAGATCGACCTCGTCCGTCAGGAGTGCGACCGGCTCCAGAAGCTGCTCGGCGACTTCCTCGACTTCGCCCGCCAGGAGACGCTCGCGCCCGAGCCGGGCAACCTCAACACCGAGCTCGAGCAGTTGCTCGACTTCTTCGCGATCCGGGCCCAGGAGGCGGGGATCGACATCGTCCGCTACCTCGACCCCGAGCTGCCCAGCATTCGCCTCGACCGGGAGACCTTCCGCTCGGCCGTGCTCAATCTCCTGCTCAACGCCGTCCAGGCGATGGAGCCGGGGGGGCAGCTGGTGGTCCGGACCCGGGCGGCCGGCCTGGGGGTGCTCGTGGAGCTGATCGACACCGGCCCCGGGATGGATCCCGAGACGCTCGGCAAGGTGTTTCGGGCCTTCTACACGACCAAGCAGGGTGGCTCCGGGCTGGGCCTGCCCACGGCCCGCAAGATCATCGAGGCCCACGGGGGCACGATCGACGTCGAGAGCACGCCCGGCCGGGGCACAAAGGTCACGATCTGGCTGCCGGCCCCGCCCCGCCTCCCCCCCACCGGCCGCGGCGGCGACTGAACCGCCCGTCGCTGGACGGACCGCCTCGGCCCCACGTACGATCCCGGTCATGCCAGCCGCCTCTTCGCCGTCTCAGCCAGCCGCCGCGGCCGCCGCCGAGCCCGCGGCTCACGTCCGGGTGCTCGTGGTGGACAACGACGTCGTCCATGCCCGGACGATGGGGGAGGCCCTCGGCAAGCTCGGCCTCGACGTCGAGGTCGTGGGCAGCGGCGGCGAGGGAGCCCGGCGGATCGGGCAGGAGATCTTTGACGTCGTCGTTACCGACCTGATGATGAACGACATCGGCGGCCTCGAGATCCTGGCCCGGGCCAAGGAGGCCAGCCCCGACACCGAGGTGATCGTGGTCACCGGCCACGGCACCATCCCCTCGGCCGTCCAGGCGATGCAGCAGGGGGCCTTCACCTACCTCCAGAAGCCGCTCGACCTGGGCCACCTCCGGGCGGCCGTCGAGAAGGCCTCGGCGGGCATCCGCCTCAAGCGGCAAAACCTCGAGCTCAACCGCCGGCTCGACGAGAAGTTCGGCTTCGAGGGGGTGATCGGCTCGAGCGGGCCGATGCTGGCCCTCGTCGAGCGGCTCAAGCGGATCGCCCCCACCGACGCCACCGTGCTGATCCAGGGGGAGACGGGCACCGGCAAGGAACTCGTCGCCCAGGCGATCCACCAGAACAGCCCCCGCAAGGCCAAGCCGTTCGTGGCCCTCAACTGTGCGGCCCTGAGCGAGAACATCCTCGAAAGCGAGCTTTTCGGCCACGTCAAGGGAGCCTTCACCGACGCCTCCAGCGACCGGGTGGGGAAGTTCGAGTTCGCCAACGGCGGCACGCTGTTTCTCGACGAGGTCGGCGACATGCCGATGGCCACGCAGATCAAGCTCTTGCGCGTGCTCGAGTCGGGCGAGATCACCCGGGTCGGCTCCAACACCCCTGTCCGGGTCAACGTGCGGATTCTCTCGGCCACCAACCGCCAGCTCGAGGAGGCGATCGCCGCCGGAGCCTTCCGCAGCGACCTCTACCACCGGCTCAAGGTGGTGACCGTGGCCATCGCCCCGCTCCGCGACCGCTCCGGCGACATCCCACTGTTGATCGAGCACTTCGTCAAGCAGTTCGCCAAGCGGCACGGCAAGGTGATCAAGGGGGTCTCGCTGCCGGCCCGCGTCAAGCTCGGCTCCTACCCCTGGCCGGGCAACGTCCGCCAGCTGCGGAACGTGGTCGAGAGCATGGTGGTCGTGGACTGCGACGAACTGCTCGACGTCGATGACCTGCCGCTCGAGCTCGAGCCCGACGTGCCGGCGGCCGTCGTCGGGCCGGTGGCAATCGAGGGGGGGCTGGCGGCCCTGGTCGGCAAGCCGCTGGAGGAGATCGAGCGGATCTTCATCACCGAGACGCTCAAGCTCACCGGCGGCAACCGCGAGCAGGCCGCCGCCCTGCTCAAGATCGGCGAGCGGACCTTGTATCGGAAGATCAAGGAGTTTCAGCTCTCATGAGGGCCGGGGAGGCCGCGCCGGCCAGATCGCGGATCGAGCGGCTGCCCCAGGGGGTGGTCAACCGGATCGCCGCCGGCGAAGTGGTCGAGCGGCCGGCCAGCGTGGTCAAGGAGCTGCTCGAAAACGCACTCGATGCCGGCCCCACCCGGATCGACGTCGAGCTCGAGCAGGGGGGCGTGGCCTTGATCCGGGTCGTGGACGACGGCTCCGGGATCCCGGCGGCCGAGCTGCCCCTGGCCGTGGCCGCCCATGCCACGAGCAAGCTCCGCACCGCCGACGACCTCGACCAGATCGCCACCCTCGGCTTCCGCGGCGAGGCCCTGGCGAGCATCGGCGAGGTGGCCCGGCTCACGATCCGCTCGCGGCCGGCAGGCGAGCCGGGGGCGGCCCTGACGGTGGACGGCGGGCGGGTGGGCGAGGTGGTGCCCGACGGCGGCAGCCTGGGCACCACGGTCGAGGTTCGCCAGCTGTTTGGCAACGTCCCCGCCCGGCGGGCCTTCCTCCGGGCGGCCCAGACCGAGTGGTCCCATGCCGCCGAGGCTTTCGTGCGGACGGCCCTGGCCCATCCGGGGGTGGCCTTCTCGCTCTCGCATCAGCCCTCGGCCGCCGCCCGGCCCCGCCGGGTACACGACCTGCCGCCGGCGGCCACCTGGCGGGAGCGGATCGCGGGCCTGTTCGGCCACGAGCTGGCCGACCGGCTGCTCGAGATCGAGGCCGACGACGGGGAGATCGCCGTCTCGGGCTACGTCGGCCGGCCCGAGGACGACATGGCGAGCACCCGGCTGCAGCACCTGTTCGTGGCCGGCCGGCCGTTTCGAGACCGCTCGATCCTGCACGCCGTTCAGGAGGCCTACCGCGGCCTGCTCCTCTCCGGCAGGCAGCCGATCGCCTTCCTCCGGTTCGACCTGCCGCCCGACGCGGTGGATGTGAACGTTCATCCGGCCAAGATCGAGGTTCGCTTCCGCGAGCCGGCCCGCCTCTACCGCCTCGTGCTCTCCGCCCTCCGGACCCGGTTCTTGGCCGGCGGCACCGGCACCCGGCTCGTGCCCCCCACGCCCCCTGCCCCTGCCATCTATCCGGCCAGCCCCACGTCCAGCCCGCCGGCCCGGCAGCTGCCCTGGGTGATCGACGACCAGGCAGGCGAAGCGAGTTCCGCCCTTCACCCCGCCGCTCTCCAGAGCCCTGCCTATTCCCGCCCCCCCGGTCCGAGCCCGGCCCCTCAGGCCCCGGCCGCCAGAGTCGCCCCGCCGGCCGCCGACCAGCCTTCCCCGCAGCCGCCAGCCGGCGACGGCCTGGCCGTGCAGATGCACGACCGCTATCTGGTGGTCGAGACCCCGGCCGGGATCGAGGTCATCGACCAGCACGCCCTTCACGAGCGGGTGCTCTACGAGCGGCTCAAGGCCTCGGTGGCCGCCGGCGGCCTCGAGGTGCAGCCGCTGCTGGTGCCCGAGCGGCTCGAGCTGGCCCCGGCCGAGCTCGAGCTCGTGCAGGAGCATGCCGCCACCCTCGAGCAGGCCGGGATGCGGGTCGAGCCCTTCGGCGGGACCACCGTGATCGTCTCCTCGAAACCGGTCCTGGCGGGCCGCACGCCGGCCGCCCAGCTCGTCCGCGAGGTGCTCGACCGGCTGGCGGCGAGCAGCTCGGCCGGCGGCTCCCCGGCCCTGCTCGTCGACGAGGTGCTTCACGGGATGGCCTGCAAGGCGGCCATCAAGGCGGGCGACCGCCTCTCCCCGGCAGAGGTGACGGCCCTCGTCCGCGACCGCCGGCTCGTCGCCGACGCCCATCACTGTCCGCACGGCCGGCCCACGTCCCTGACCCTCTCGCGGCAGGATCTCGACCGGCAGTTCCGCCGCACCTGACCCCTGCCTCTCCTGGGAGCCTTCTCGAGCATGATCTGCGTCAGCATCGGCCGCGGCCGCCATCGGCACGTGATCGCCGAACACAAGCACCTCGCCGACAACGGCGTCGGCCTGGTCGAGTTGCGGCTCGATTACATCCAGGGGGAGGTGCAGGTGAAGCGGCTCCTCAAGGACCGGCCCTGCCCGGCGATCGTCACCTGCCGCCGCACGAGCGACGGCGGCCGCTGGGACCGCTCCGAAGAGGCCCGCCTCCAGCTCTTGCGGCTGGCGATCGTGGAGGGGGCCGACTACGTCGATCTCGAAGACGACGTGGCCGGCAAGGTGCCCCGCTACGGCACGACCAAGCGGATCGTCAGCCACCACGACTTCCACCGCACCCCCTCCGATCTGGCCCACCTGCATGCCCGGCTGGCGGCCCTCGACGCCGACGTGGTCAAGATCGCCACCATGGCCAACCACCCCACCGACAACCTCCGGATGCTGGAGCTGGTCAAGGCGGCGCTGGTGCCCACGGTGGGGATCTGCATGGGCGAGATGGGCGTGCCCACCCGGATCCTGGCGAGCCGGGCCGGAGCCCCCTTCAGCTTCGCCACCTTCAACGACGAACGAGCCTTGGCACCCGGCCAGATCGGCTGGCTGAAGATGCGGGATAGCTACCGCTCGGAGTCGATTCACAAGGGCACGCGGATCTACGGCGTGGTCGCCGACCCGGTGGCCCACAGCCTCAGCCCGGCCGTCCAAAACGCCGCCCTCGCGGCGGCCGGCATCGACGCGGTCTACATCCCCTTCCGAGTGCCGGCCGACCAGCTCGGCGAGTTTCTCGACGGGGCGGCCCGCTGGCCGCTGGCCGGCCTGAGTGTCACGATCCCGCACAAGGAGGCGGTGCTCGCCAAGTGCGCGCGGCAGGATGACCTCGTCAGGCGGATCGGCGCGGCCAACACCCTCTGCTTCACGCCGGAGGGCATCGCGGCGACCAACACCGACGCCACGGCCGCCGTGGAGAGCCTCGCGGCGGTACTCGCCGAGACCGACCAGCTCGCCGGCGGCGACGGGCTGGGGGTCAAGACGGCGCTCGTGCTCGGGGCGGGGGGCGCCGCCCGGGCGGTGGCCTTCGGCCTCAAAGAACGGGGCGTGGAGGTGACGATCGCCTCCCGGACCCTCGAGCGGGGCAAGCAGGTGGCCGCGGACGTCGGCTGCAAGGCGATCGACTGGTCGGCCCGCCACCGGATGCCGCACGACTGCATCGTCAACGCCACGCCGATCGGGATGCATCCCGACGTCGATGCCACGCCGTTCGACAAGGAGCACCTCCGCCCCTACATGGTGGTCTTCGACACCGTCTACAATCCGGAGAACACGCTCCTCATCAAGGAGGCCCGGTCGGCCGGCTGCCGGGTGGTGACGGGGGTCGAAATGTTCGTGCGGCAGGCGGCGATCCAGTTTCGCACCTGGCACGGCATCGAGCCCCCGCTGGCGGTGATGCGGGAGGCCCTCAAGCGGTCCACCGCCTCCGCCAAGCAGCCGGTCTGACGCCCCCCTTCCCGAAATTCGCAACGTCTCTCTTACTCATAGGTCCGTCACGCCGTGTAGGTCCGTCACGCCGTGACGGACTACCCGCCCTGCCACCCAACTCCGCCTCCGAATAGCCCGTGCCGGCGGCACGGGCCTACACACGCGTCGTCCCTCGGAAACCTCGCCCCATGCCACTCGTCACCCTCGTCGGCTACCGGGGCAGCGGCAAGTCGGCCCTGGCCGCGGCCCTCGCTTCCCGGCTGGGCTGCTCCTGGCAGGACGCTGACGATGTGCTCGAGGCGGAGGCCGGGGAGTCGATCGCCGAGCTGATTCAGCGTCGCGGCGAGCCCGCCTTCCGGGCCGCCGAGGCCGGGCTCTTGCCGCGGCTCTTGGCCGATGAGGCGGGCATTCTGGCCACCGGCGGGGGCGTGGTCTTGCGGGAGGAGAACCGCCGGCTGTTGCGGGAGCGAGGCCGGCCCGTGGTCTGGCTCATGGCGCCGGCGGAGGTGCTTCGTGGCCGGCTGGCCGCCGACCCTGCCACGGCCAGCCGCCGGCCGGCGCTCGGCGGCGGCGACGTGCTCGCCGAGGTGGCCGCCGCGGTGGTCGAGCGGGAGCCCCTCTACCGCGAGGTGGCCGACGGCCTGCTCGACGTCTCAGCCGATGCCCCGCCGCGGCTGGCCGCCCGGCTGGATGACTGGCTGGCCGGCTGGCCGGCGGCGGCTCGTGCCGACAAGTCTCGTCCGGAGCCGATTCCATGACGCCCGCGGCCTCCCTCGACAACTGGTGTGCTTCGCCGGCCATGCTCCTGCTCATCGTGCCGGCGGCCTTCCTGGCCGGCCGGCTTCTGACCGCGGGCACGGCCCGGCTGGTGGAGCCGACGCCGGCCGACCGCCGCCTCCACCGCGGGATCGAGATCGCCACCGTGCTTTCGGCCGTGGCCCTCTGGTGGTGGGAGGTGGTGGCTCAGGGTCAGCTGCCGGCTGGCAGCCCGGCGGCGGCCGCCTCGGGCCTCTGCCTGCGGTGGGCCGGCCACGTGATCCTGTTTCTGTTTCTGGCCGCCGCCAGCTGGGTGGATCTCAGGCACCGGGTGATCCCCGACGCGATCACCCTGCCGGGCACGCTCGCCGGCCTCGGCTGGAACACGCTCTTCCCCACCACCCTCTTGCCGATCGCCAGCTTCGTCGAGCGGTCGTTCGCCACGCCCGCCGTCGCGGCCGACGTGCTCGGCTCCAGCGGCGGCCTGGCCGCCTCTGAGCTCCCCGGCGGCAGCCACACCGCCGGGCTCGTGACGGCGCTGGTGGGCCTGGTGGTGGCGGCGGGGCTGATCTGGGCGACCCGGGCCGGCGCTTCCTGGGCGCTGGGCCGCGAGGCGATGGGCTTTGGCGACGTCACGCTGATGGCGATGGCCGGCGCCTGGCTGGGCTGGCAGGCCTGCCTCCTGGCCTGCGGGCTGGCGGTCTTCATCGGGCTGGTCCACGGGCTCGGCCAGCTCGTCCGGCATGCCGAGTCGGAGCTCCCCTTCGGCCCCAGCCTCTGCCTGGGGCTGGTCACGGTCGTGGTCGCCTGGCGGCCCCTCTGGGAGCAGGCCGGCCCCGCCCTCGAGCGGCCGTTTGAGATCGCGGCGGTGGCCACGCTCGTGATCGGGATGACGGCCCTCACCCTCTGGGCCTGGAGCCGGCTGCGGCCCAGATAGGCCGGGGAAACAGCCGGCGGGACGACCTTGCCCGGCCTGCCGCGGCCCCCTACCATCCTCGCCCCTCACTGCCGAGCCGCTCCATGCGCCCAGGCCTCGCCGCCATCGCCGCTTTGCTTCTCGCCCTCGGCCCGGCGGGCTGCGCCCAGAACCCGTTTCGGACCGCCGCGCCGGCCCCGCCGCTCTCGCTCGAGCCGCCGCCGGGCATCGCCGCCCCGGCCCACACGCTGCCGCAGGCGGTCTCGATGCAGGCCCCCCCCTCGTATGCCGACCTCGACGGCCGGCAGCTCGAGGCGGCGCTCGTGCGAAGCCGCGAGCAGTCGCAGGTGATGGCCGACGAGCTGGCGGCCCTCCGCGACCAACTGGCCAGCACGTCGCAGCAGCTGGCCCAGGTCCGGTCGGCCGGGATGCCGCCCGTCGCCACCACCGCCGGCGGGGCGCCGGGGGCCGCGGCCTCGACCCCCTCGGCCACGATGCGGTCGGCGGTCAATCAGTTGGCCCTGCCCGACCTCGAGCCGCGATTCGACGGGGCGGTCGTGCGGATCGACGTGCCGGCCGACCGGCTCTTCGATGCGAGCACCGCCAACCTCCTGCCCGGCGGCACGGCCCTGCTCACCCAGCTCGCCGGCGAGATCGAGCGGGTCTATCCCGGCCACTTCGTCGGCATCGAGGGGCACCTCGACAGCGAGCCGCTCCAGAACGCCACCTGGACCAGCCCCCACCAGCTGACCGCCGCCCGGGCCGCGGCCGTGTTCGACTTCCTCACCACCCGCACGCCGCTGCGGGAGGGGCAGCTCTTCCTGGTGGCCCACGGGGCCAACCATCCGCTCGTCTCCAACGCCACCGCCGCCGGCCGGGCCCGCAACCGCCGCGTCGAGGTGGTGGTCTATCCGGAACGCATCTCCGCCGCCGACTGACCGCCGCCGGGGAATCGGATCAGCCCGCTTCCGATCGGCCCCCCGGCGGCCTACACTCGGCTCCATGCCCACGATCGTCGATTACGGCAGCGGCAACCTGCGGAGCGTGCAGAAGGCCTTCGAGCGGTGCGGCGTGGCCGCCACCATCACCAGCGACCCGGCCGCCGTCGCCACGGCCGAGCGGCTGGTGCTCCCCGGCGTGGGCGCCTTCGGCGACGCGATGCAGGCCCTCCATGCCCGCGGCCTGGTGGAGCCGATCCGCCGCCACCTCCAGGCCGACCGGCCCTTCCTGGGCATCTGCATGGGGCTCCAGCTCCTGTTCGAGACCGGCTCCGAGGGGGGCCGGCACGAGGGGCTCGGGATCCTGCCCGGCGAGGTGGTGCGGTTCACGGTGCCGGCCGGACTGAAGGTGCCGCACATGGGCTGGAACGCCGTCGGCTGGCGGCACGACTGGCGGCCCGCCGCCGACGGTGAATACTTCTACTTCGTCCACTCCTACCACGCCCGGCCGGCCGACCCGGCGGTCGTGGCCGCGGTGGCCGACTACGGCGGCGAGTTCTGCGCCGCGGTTCGGCAGGGCAATCTCTCCGCCACCCAGTTCCACCCCGAGAAGAGCCAGGGGGCCGGCCTCCGGCTCCTGGCTGAATGGCTCTCGGCCACTTCCCCCGCGGCCACCTGACCCGCATTCATCTCACGGAGCCCCTGACATGGAACTCTGGCCGGCGATCGACCTCCGCGGCGGCAAGTGCGTGCGGCTCCTCCAGGGCGACTACGACCGCCAGACGGTGTTCGGCGAGGATCCCGTGGCGACCGCCCGCGGGTTCGTGGCGGCCGGCGGCCGGCGGCTGCACATCGTCGATCTCGACGGCGCCAAGGAGGGCCTGCCGACACAGGCCGAGCTCGTGGGGCGGATGGTGGCCGCGGCCGCCGTGCCCTGCCAGCTCGGCGGCGGCATCCGGTCGCTGGAAACGGTCGGTGCCTACCTGGCGGCCGGGCTCGACAGGGTGGTGGTGGGGAGCGTGGCGATCGAGTCGCCCGGGCTGCTCGCCGAGATGGCCACGGCCTTTCCGGGGCGGATCGTGCTGGGCCTCGACGCCCGCGACGGGTGCGTGGCCGTCCGCGGCTGGCTGGAGACGAGCCCGCTCACGGCCCTCGACGTGGCCCGGCGGCAGGCGGAGCTGCCACTGGCGGCGATCGTGTTCACCGACATCGCCACCGACGGGATGCTCTCGGGCCCCAACCTGCCGGCCCTCGAGGCGCTGGTGCGGGCGGTGCCGCTCCCGATCGTGGCCTCCGGTGGAATCGCCTCGGCCGACGACATCCGCCGCGTGGCCGCCACCGGCGCCGCCGGCTGCATCGTGGGCCGGGCCCTCTACGAGGGGGCCGTCACGATTCCCGCCGCCGTCGCGGCCGCAGGCGACGCGGGCTGACGGCTCACGGCCGGGCCGCGATTCTGCTGCAAATTCCTCAGGACGGAGGGGTTGCCCGTGCTCTCTCGACGGCGTTGGCGGCAAGCGCAGGCAGGATGCCGAAAGCGCAGCCGCCATCGAGCGAGCGAAGGGCAGGATGCCCGCAGCGAGCGTCCGGAGAGATGGCACGGGCAACCCCGGCATTATTCGTTCGACCCAGAACCACCCAGCCTTCGATTTCGGGCCGCCCAGCCTGCCTGGCTTGTCAGGCCCGCCGGCCGAAAGCCGGCTCGGGGCCCCGCGGCCGGGAAATCCTCGGGCTTGCTCAATTTCCGCGGGTCATCGGGCCGACCGTAACCCGAGGGGATTTGCGGACCGCCGCGGCCGCGTTCTACGATCGTTCGCATGTCTACCGACGTCCGTCTCAAGGAGCAGTTGCCCGAGCTCACCCGCCGGATCGTAGAGACCTACGGCCACGTCCCGGCGATCCACCACCTCGGCCACTGCCCCCTGCCCAGCTACGACACGATCGTGGGCGTCTGCGAGGATCTCAAGGAGATCCTCTATCCCGGCTACCGGCGGCGGGAAAACCTCCACCTCGGCAACGTCACCTACCACGTGGGCGATCTCGTGGACGGCCTCCACGACAAGCTCACCACCCAGATCGGCCGGGCCATGCGGCACATCGTCTCGGCCCGGCGGATGGCGGCCGACCAGGGCATCGAGGCCCCCAGCCTGCCGGAGGGGGTGCGGGACTGCACCGAGGAGGCCGACTTCGAAGCCCTTGGCCAGGCCAAGGCGATCGAGTTTCTGGAGCGGCTGCCGGAGGTCCGGCGGGTGCTGGCCACCGACGTCCAGGCCGCCTACGACGGCGACCCGGCCGTCCGCACGCTCGACGAGATCATCTTCTGCTATCCGGGCGTCGAGGCGGTCACGATCCATCGGCTGGCCCACCTCCTTCACCGGCTCGACGTGCCGCTGATTCCCCGGATGATGGCGGAGTGGGCCCACTCCCGGACCGGCATCGACATCCACCCCGGGGCCACGATCGGCGACCACTTCTTCATCGACCACGGCACGGGCGTGGTGATCGGCGAGACCTGCGAGATCGGCAGCCGGGTGAAGCTCTACCAGGGTGTCACGCTCGGCGCCCTCTCGTTCCAGACCGACGCCGACGGCCACCTCGTGCGGGGCACGAAGCGGCACCCCACGCTCGAGGACCGGGTGGTGATCTACGCCAACGCCACCGTGCTCGGCGGCAACACCCGGATCGGACACGACTCGGTGATCGGCAGCAGCGTCTGGCTGACCCGCTCGGTGGACCCCCACACGACGGTCGTCCTCGAACGGCCCAAGCTGCGGATGCGGGGCGAAGCCCCCGAGCCCTCGGCCGACTGGCAGATCTAGTTTCATGGCTGCCGGGCCGTCCCTGGCCCCGGCAGCCTTGCGCGGCCCTCCGGCCGCACCTCCGGTGCGGCCGTTTCAACCGCGTCTTGTGGTATGGAGGGCGGGATGAGGTTCTGACCCACCGTCCCCGGGCTTGCGCCCGGGGGTTCTATGTGCTGATCGCGCCGGCGGCCGGCGATCGTGCGCGCGAAAGGCTGATCGCGCCAGGGCGAATAGAAACCCCTGGCGCTAGCCAGGGGACGGTGCGTGGAAGCGGAGAGCGGAACTTTCGCCCAGCGAGCGTCCGGCGAGATGGCACGGGCGACCCCGACCCACGGAAGGGGCAGCCTCAACTGGCCGGCGGGGTAAAAAACCGCCGCTACAAAGGGCAGCCCCCACTTGCCGGCGGGGTAA
>CAYRNG010000241.1:0-4498 GCA_964425395.1 uncultured Candidatus Kuenenia sp.
CGCGGCCGGGCCGAGTTCGTCGCCGGCCCCAGCAATCGGATGGCCCTGGCGGCCATCGAGATCGCCGCAGCCCGCCCGGGCGAACTCTCGCCGCTGGTGATCCACGGGCCCAGCGGAGTCGGCAAGACGCACCTGCTCGAGACCGCCTGCAGCCGGGCCCGGGAGCTCCATCCGGGGATCCAGGCGGTGTTCCTTTCGGCCGAGCAGTTCACGACCGCCTTCCTGCAGGCGCTCCACGGCGGCGGCCTGCCCGGCTTTCGTCGCACCTGCCGCTCAGCTGAGCTGCTCGTGATCGACGACCTCCAGTTCTTCGCCGGCAAGAAGGCGACGCTCCAGGAGCTGCAGCAGACGATCGATGCCCTCTGCCGGCAGGGCCGGCAGATCGTGCTCGGCTCCGACCGCGAGCTCGACGCCCTCGGCGACCTGGGCAGCGACCTCTTGACCCGGCTCCGCGGCGGGATGACGGCCCGGATCATGTCCCCCGACTACGAGGTCCGCCGCGGGATCGTGGCCGCGATCGCCTCGAGCCGCGGGCTCGCTCTCCCTGACGACGTGATCCACCATGTGGCCACCTCGATGACCCGCCATGCCCGGGAGCTGTTCGGGGCGGTCAATCGCCTCGAGGCGACGGGCCACATGCTCGGCCTGCCGATCACGCTCGAACTGGCCCGCGAGGCGCTGGCCGACCTCGTCCGGTCGAGCGGCCGGAGCATGCGGCTGGCCGACGTCGATCGGGCCGTCTGCGCCGCCTTCGGCATCGAGCCGGGCGTGCTGCAGTCAGCCCGCCGCTCGCGGGCGGTGAGCCATCCGCGGATGCTGGCGATGTACCTGGCTCGCCGCCACACCCGGGCCGCCCTGGCCGAGATCGGCGGCTACTTCGGCCGCCGCAGCCACTCGACCGTGGTGGCCGCCCACAAGGCGGTGACCGGCTGGATCACGACGAAGACGCCGATCATCCTGGCCGAGGCCGCCTGGGACGTCGAAGAAGCCATCCGCCGCGTCGAAGACATCCTTCGAGGGATGTAGGCGGCCGTGCTGGCTTTACTGCGGCAATGGACTGCCCTGAAGGTCAGTTGACGCTGCCCTCCAGGACGCTCGCCGGGGACTGTCCCCGCCGCGGGGACTGTCCCCGTTTCGGCACGCCACCCGCAATTTCAGGAAAGGGGACAGTCCCCGAAGCGGGGACAGTCCCCCTCCACGCCTACCGCCGGATCGGATCGAGCACGCGTTCCTCGAGGCTCGCCTTGTAGCGGACGCTCGACTGCGGGCCGCCGAAGCCCACCACCCGGCGGTCGATCGCCGTCCGCCGGCTCACGATCCGCCCCGCCTCGATGTCGAACCGGATCGTGCCGTCCCAGATCCGCTCCAAGAGCCGGGCCTCGAGCCGCGGGTCATCGAGCGGCGTGAGCACCGTGGTGTCGACGCGGATCGTGGCCAGGCCGTCGCGGACCTCCTCGAGCCGATACCTCAGCCGCGTCCGCACGACCTTGCGAGGCCCGTTGGGCACCTCCACGACCACTTCGTCGGGCACGGTCCAGACGTGCCCCACGGCGATCGGCTCCTCGGGCAAAGGCACGATCACCAGGTCGCCGGAGGCCGCCGCGGGGCAGGGCCGCAACTCCCGCCGGTCGAGCACCCGCCCGTCGGGCGAGACCTGCAGCCGCACCAGCGGCACCCCTAGGCTCGCCCGGACCGCCTCGTAGCCCGGCGGCGGCTCGGCGTCGCCGGCGCTGGCCCAGCGAACCTCGCCCCGGTCGCTCGACCGGGAGGTCATCGTCACGCCGTCCACCGACTGCTCGAGGGTGGCCACGCCCCCCTCGTCCACCGCCACCACCCGCCAGGTCTTGGTGGAATCGGTCATCGTCTCGACCGCCTCGGTGACGCCGTTCATGGTCGTCTCGGTGAGGGCCCGGTGGGCCACCTCGGCGGCCACTACGTCGCCCGCTTGAAACGCATAGCGGAGGCGGACCGGCTCGGCAGCCTCCGGGTCCGCGGCCCCGGCCGGCACGGCCAGCCGGCAGGCAATGCCGGTGGCGACGAGCAAAAGCCGGAGGCTCTTCATGATCCCCCTCCGCGGGCCAGCGGTTCGGCGGCCCGCAGGCCGCCGCCCCAGGCGAGCTTCTCCCGGAGCGTGTCGTAGTAGCCGTGGCTGCCGATCTCGACGAGCGTGAACCGGGGCGCGGCCCGCCGGACCCGCACCGCGTCGCCGGGGACAAGGGGCGTGATCACCTGCCCGTCCACCAGGCAGGCCGAGCCGGCGTTGGGCCGCGGCACCCGGAGCTCGTATTCCCGCGTGGCCGAGTCGATCACGGTCCGGTTGGTGAGGGTGTGGGGATTGAGCGGCGTGAACACGAAGGCGTCCATGTCTTTGCGGACGATCGGGCCTCCCGCCGAGAGGTTGTAGGCGGTCGAGCCCACCGGAGTGGAGACGATCAGGCCGTCGGCCCGGTAGGTGGTGGCCGGCTCGCCATCGACCACGAGGTCGATCTCGATCATCGCGAACGGGGGGCCGGCCAGCACGGTCGTCTCGTTGAGGCCGAGCGTGCGGTGGATCCGGGCGGCCCGGCGGATCACGTCGCACTCGAACATCATGTGCTCCACCAGCCGGAACCGGCCGGCCGTGACCGCGGCCAGGGCGGCGGTGGCATCCTGGCGGGGCGTGTCGGCCAGGAAGCCGAGCCGGCCCAGGTTGATGCCCAGGGCGGGCACCTGGGCGTAGCCCATCCAGCGGGCGGCCCGCAGGATCGAGCCGTCGCCGCCGAGCACCACCACCAGATCGGTCCCGTCCGGGGGCGGACCCGCCGCGCGGCCGGCGGCCTCGACGATCCGCGTGGCCCGGTGCCCCTGCGACTCGAGCATGGTGGCCAGCCGCTCGGCCTCGGCCTCGCCGGCGGCCGAGCCGACGATCGCCACCGCCAGCGGCCCGGCCGGCGGCTCGAGGGAACGGAGGCGGGAAGCAGCCGGCATCGGCGGACCGACCCTTCGAATTCAGGCGTCGGCGGCCAGCGTGGCCGCCGCGGAATGGGGGGCCCGGCCGGCCAGCTGCCGGCAGGTCTGGGCGATGCCGGCCGCGTCGAGGCCGAGCTCGGCGAGCAGTTCGCCCCGCTCCCCGTGCTCGACGAACCGGTCGGGCAGTCCCAGCCGCCGGAATGGGCCGGCGGCCAGGCCGGCATCGGCGACCAGTTCGAGCACCGCCGAGCCGAAGCCGGTGGGGAGGGCGTTTTCTTCGACCGTCACCGTCCAGGGGGCCGCTTCGATCCGCTCGAGCAAGGCCGCGTCGAGCGGCTTCACGAACCGGGCGTTGATCACCGTCACGTCGAGCCCCTCCTCGCGGAGCGCGTGCGCCGCGGCCAGCGCCTGCCCGAGGAGCGTGCCGCAGGCAATCACCAGCCCGTCGCCCCCCTCCGTGAGCAGCTCGCTTGTGCCCAGGGAGAGCGGGGCCCGCGGCTCGGGCAGCCGCTCGAGGTTGGCCTTGGGATAGCGGATCGCCACCGGCCCGTCGTGGGCCAGGGCCCAGTCGAGCATCGCCTCCAGGTCGTGCTCGTCGCCGGGGGCCAGCACGGCCATGTTGGGGAACAGTCGCAGGTAGCCCAGGTCGAAAGCCCCGTGGTGGGTCGGCCCGTCGGGGCCGGTCAGCCCGGCCCGGTCGAGCATGAAGGTGACCGGCAGGTTCTGGAGGCAGACCTCCTGGAAGATCTGGTCGTAGGACCGCTGCAGAAAGGTGCTGTAGATGTCGACGATCGGCCGGCAGCCCGCCTTGGCCTGGCCGGCCGCGAAGGCGACGGCGTGCGACTCGCAGATCCCCACGTCGAAGAACCGCTGGGGAAACTCGGCCCGCACCTTCTCGAGCTTGTTGCCCTGGCACATCGCGGCGGTCAGCACCGTGACCCGGCTGTCCCGCCGCAGGGCGGTCGCGATCGCCCCGGCGGCTGTATCGGTGTAGGCCCGGGCAGACGACTTCTTGAGGGTCACGATCCCCTCCTCATCGTCGCACTCGAAGGGGGCCGGGGTGTGGAACAACACCGGATCTTCCTCAGCCGGCTTGAAGCCGTGGCCTTTCTCGGTGAGCACGTGGAGGAGGACAGGCCCCTCGGCGTCCTTGACCAGCTCGAGGTAGCGGATCAGGTTGGGCAGGGAATGCCCCTCCACCGGGCCGAAGTAGCGGACGCCCATCGACTCGAACAGGGCCCCGCCGTGGAGCGAGGTCTTGATCGAGTCCTTGACGCCGGTGAGCATCTTCTCCATTTGCTCGCCGACCATCGGCACGCCCTTGATGATCTCGCCGGCCTGCTGCTTGAGGCCCCGGTACCAGGGATTGGTGCGGATGATGTCGAGATACTCCGCCAGGGCCCCGACCCGCGGGCAGATCGACATCCGGTTGTCGTTGAGGATCACCAGCAGCCGCTTCTTGAGGAAGCCGGCGTTGTTGAGGGCCTCGAACACGATCCCCGAGGGCAGGGCCCCGTCGCCGATCACCGCCACGCTGCGGCGGTCGTCC
>CAYRNG010000242.1:0-6085 GCA_964425395.1 uncultured Candidatus Kuenenia sp.
GCTGTGAGCCCGGCTGCGACGCCGGTGCTGGTTGCTGTGAGCCCGGCTGCGACGCCGGTGCTGGTTGCTGTGAGCCCGGCTGCGACGCCGGCCTTGGCAACGGCTGCTGCGAACCGGCCTGCGACGCCGGTCTGGGCTGCTGCGAGCCGGCTTGCGACGCCGGTGCTGGTTGCTGCAGCGTGCGGAAGTGCCGCAAGCACAACCTGTTCGGCGGTCTGAAGGGTCTGTTCGAGAAGTGCAAGCGGAAGCACTCCAGCTGCTGCGGCGCGAGCTGCTGCGAGCCGGGTTGTGACGCTGGTGCTGGCTGCTGCGAGCCCGCTTGCGATGCTGGCCTCGGCTGTGCGGAGCCCGCCTGCGGTGCCGGCAACGGCTGCTGCGAGCCGGCCTGCGACGCCGGTGCTGGCTGCTGCGAGCCGAGCTGCGGTGCCGCTTCTTGCTGCGGCACCAGCTGCCGGAAGAAGTGCACCCCGATCCGCGACCTTCTGAAGGCGGTTCACGCTGCCAAGAAGTGCCGTCGGTCGAGCTGCTGCGGGACGAGCTGCTGCGAGCCCGGCTGCGACGCCGGTGCTGGCTGCTGCGAGCCCGCCTGTGGTGCTGAGCCGGCTTGTGCCGCGGCCCCCGACTGCTCGGCGTCGATCTCGACGCCGGCCACGGTGGCCCAGGTCAGCCGGACGGTTGCCGCCAAGTGATCGAGGGACGATAGGTCGAACGGTAGATCTGTTGCCCGACTTCGGCCAGTGAGCACGGCCCGGGGGGAAACCCCCGGGCCGTCGCTTGTTGTACGGCGGCCGTGAGGGGACTGTCCCCGCTTCGGGGACTGTCCCCTTTCCTGCAACGCTTCGGGGACTGTCCCCTTTCCTGTACCGCCAACCCGTAGGTCTCAGGAATGCGGGTCGAGGGAGGGGTTGCCCGTGCCAATCGAGATGGCGTTGGAAACCGTCCGTAGGCAGGATGCCGAAGGAGGGTTTCCATCGAGCGAGCTGAAGGCAGGATGCCGGAAGCGAGCGTCCGGCGAGATGGCACGGGCAACCCCGACCCACGGAAGGGGCTGCCTCAACTGGCCGGCGGGATATAATCCCGCCGCTACAAGGGGCTGCGTCAACTGGCCGGCGGGATGAAATCCCGCCGCTACAAGGCGCGGCGTCAACTGGCCGGCGGATAGTCCGTCACGGCGTGACGGACCTACGAGGCGTGATGGACGCCCTCGGGGGCGAGGCGGCCGAGGCCGGAGGGCTCGCCCGCGGCGGCCACGAGGGCCTCGGCCTGGCCGGCCAGCCGCTTGCCCTCGGCGAGATATCCGCCCAGCTCCTCGGCCGCATCGGCAAAGTCGGCCAGGAAGGGATCGACGAGACCCGCCTCCGGCAGCCGCTCGACGAGCGTGCCGATGTCGCGGTCGAGCCCCGCCCGCACGAGCGCCAGCACCACCCACCGCAGGACGAGCCCCCAGAGGATCACCCACACGAAGGCCTCCTGAAGAAAGCCGCTGCCCGAGGCGGGCCGGCCCTCCCAGAGGTTGCCGTAGAAGAAGCTCCAGCCGGCCCGCCCGAGCACGAACACCACGAGCGCCGAGAACAGCACCTCGAACGTCCAGTGCACCAGCCGGCTGCCCAGCCGGCCGCGGCGGTTGGCCACCAGCCGGTCGATGCCCGCCGCCAGCCAGTCGCCCGTGCGGCCCACCACTTTGTCGATCGTGGCGGCCAGTTCGGTCGCTGCCAGCCGGGCCCGGCCCACGAGCGGCTCTCCCACGCTCGCCCGCGCCGCCAGCCCACCGAGCACGCTCCGCGACTGCTCCACCTCGGCGGCGGGCAGACCGAGCTCCGCGACGCTCTGCCAGCCCCCGCGGCCCGCGGCCGCCTCGGGGGCCTGGCCCGCCAGCAGCTTGCCCACCAGGCCGCCGGCCGGCCGCATCCGCTGCCAGAGCGAGCCCAAGGCCGCGATCACGTGGAGGAAGGTGGCGAACGGCCCCCCCTGCCAGCGGTCGAGCACTTCATTGGCGATCAGCCGCTGCCAAGCGGAGCGGCCGGCCCGCAGCCGGCCGGCCACGCCCGTGGCGAGGATGCCCTCGAGCCGGCTCCGCTCCTTCTCCACGCCCGCGGCGAGGGCCGCCACCGGTTCGGCGAGCGGCCCGAGCTGGCCCTGGGCCTGGCGGGCGAACCAGGCGGCCAGGTCGAGGGCGCCGGTGCGGCGGACGCGGCGGGCGGCCCGGTCCACGAGCTCCTCGTCGATGGCCGCCACCAGCTCGCGAAAGCCCGGCTCCGGCTCGAGGCCGGCCGCCGCGCGGGCCGCGGCCTCGACCGCATCAAGACGGAAGATCCGGGGCACGACGAAGCCCTGCGACTCGAGTTCCCGCCGCCAGTCGCCGCGGATGTCGGGATCGCGGGAGGCGTGGGTCTGCACGAACAACAGCGGCCGGCCGGGGGCGAAGGCGGCCAGCTCACGGGCCACGATCCAGGAGCGGTATTTCTGAACGGTGGCCACGAGCAGGAGCACGTCGCAGGCCGGCAGCACCTGCTCGAGGAGATCGCGGTTGCGGTTGGCGGCGCTGGGCCGCGGATCGGCCGCGGCGGGCGGGGGGCCGTCGGCCTGGGTGTCGGGATCGGGGCAGTCCACGAGCACGATGTTGGCCACGGCCGGCGAGTCGCTGCGGACCACGCGGGCCTGCATGGCCGCCACCGGCAGCCAGGAGAGATCGACGTCGGGAGCCGCCACGACCACCGGATGCACGGTCGTGGGCCGGGCCACGTCGCCGGCGGCCGTCACCTCCCCGCCGGCCAGGGCGTTGACGAGCGTGCTCTTGCCGGTGCCGGTGCCGCCGATCACCCCCACGACCAAGACCCGCGCGAGCTCCCGCCGGGCCCGGTCGAGCCGCGGGGCCACTCCCTCCCACTCGGCGGCCACCCGGCGAGCCGGCGGCCAGGCGGGCTGCGAGCCGGCCCACCGGCCCAGGCTCTCGACGAGCGTGTCGAAGGCGGCGAAGTCGGGGCCGTCCCCACTCGGTCCGCCTGCCGATTCGCTGCCCGGTCCACTTGCAAGGTCGCTCATCGCGGGCCGCACCCCCTTCCGCAGGCCGCGAGCAACTGCCGGGCTCGGGCCAGCTCGGGCCGTTCGGCCGCTCGGGCCAGGCGGCCCAGCTCCTCGACGCCGTCGCCGAGCCCCACGTCGTGGAGGGTGTCGATCAGGATCCGGCTCCGCTCGGCCGACCAGCCGGCGAACAGCCTTTCCAAGAGCGGCCGCACGCCCGCCACGGCCAGCCCCAGGGCCCCCTCGCCCACCAAAGGCGCTGCCGCCCAGACCATGTAGTCGCCCACCTGGTGGACGAGCACCGAGAGCCCGCCGGCCGCTCCAGCGGCCGCCGGCACCGCGGCGGCGCCCACGCCCAGGAGCGTGAGCGTGACGGCCGGGCGGGCCACGGCCCCGACGTTGAGCCCGGTGACGATGAACTTGACGAGCCCCGGATGCTCAGCGGCGAACCGGTCGAGCTCGCCGCGAACGAAGGCCCGGTAGTCTTCCGACACCAGCGGCAAGGCTGCATGGCGGCGTTCCAGATCGGCGTACCAGCCGGCCCGATCGGGCGAGGCCAGCCGCGGGCCGAGCAGCGATTCAAGGCGGGCATCGCGGCGGCAGGCATCCTCGAGCCGCTCGATGAAGTCGCCGAGCGCCGTCTTGAGGGCCTCGAGCTCGACGCCCGAGAAGTCCTCCCGCTGCTCGGCGGCCGAGCGGGCCAGGCCCAGCCGGCGGGCGGTCCACACGAGGCCGCTGCCGGCGGCCCGGTAGACGCGGCTCACGGTCAGGTCGAGGGCCGACCGCCGCGGCTCGAGCCAGTCCCAGATCTCCTGCCAGACCACGTCGCGGGGCGCGGCCGGCAGTTCGACCCGTACCTTCCCCTCCTGCTCGAGCACGCCCAGCGACTGCCGCCACTCGCCGGCCCGGGCGGTGACCGCATCGAGCCAGGCGGCCAGCCCCCGCTCGGGATCGACCACCACCGCCAGCGCCCCGGCCATGGCCTGCCGCTTGAGGGCCTCGAAGTCGCCTCCGGTGAGCCTCTCGAGCAGCGGCGTGTCGCGGCCGTCGGCCGCCAGCTCGGCCAGGGGGTGAAACACGATCCGCCCCGCCTCGGCCGCGGCGAGGTCGTGGGGCACGGCGTAGACCGCCAGCGGCACGACGCCCGTCTCGGCGGTGAAGGTGGCCAGCCAGCCGGCCAGCCGCTCCCGCTGCCGTGGCCAGTCGATCATGTTGAAGACCACGATCACGGTCTTGCCGGCAGCGGCCGCGGCCGCAAAAAAATCCCGCACTGCCGCATCGTTGTATTTCTGCTGGGTGAGCACCGCCACGAGCACGTCGGCGGCGTCCCGGACCAGTTCCGCCCGCCGCCAGTTGGCCCGCAGCGTGCCGTCGATGTCGGGCGTGTCGAGGATCACCAGCCGCTCCGGCTGCCGGCCGGTCGCGTCCTCCCGCCAGACGAGCACGTCGCCGCGGGAGGTGTCGAGGGCGTCCTCCTCGCTCGTCCAGGCGAGTGGCTCGAAGCCGGGAAAGAGCTCCCCCAGGTCGCCCCGGGCGGCCAGGCCATGGGGCAGGCTGGCCACCGGATGGACGGTGCGGGCCGCCTCCGGCAGCGAGCGGCTGATCTCGGCCCCCACGAGGGTGTTGGTGAACAGGCTCTTGCCGGTGTTCGTCCCGCCGCAGATGGCCGCCACGAGCACCGGCTCGCGGGCCACCTGCGGCCGGAGCTTGCCGAACAACACGCCGTGCCAGTCGGTCGCGGCAGCCGGAGGCAGGCCGAGTTCACCCGCCAGGGGCTCGAGGGCCGCGACCAGGTCGCAGAGCTCGGACACCTGACCGGCCCAGGCGGCGAACGAAGGGGGGGCGGAGGTCGGTTCCGCATCGATCGGCACGCCAGGCTCCCGTCTCGATCGCGTTGCTCGCCGGCCGCCAAGGCGGCGGCGGCCGGGCGGGAGCCGCGGAGTTTGCCGCGCCGCCCTTCTATTCCTAGACTACAGGGCTTCCTCGGAGGCAGCCGCCGGCCGCACAGCCGGTGCCCGTAGTCTGGCCTCCCGTCCCCTGCCCCGCAAATGGACGCCTCCGGGCGGCCCGCTCCCGATGCTCGAACGGCGACCCGTCTTTCCCGGCGTGATCGAGATGAACCACCAGGCCGGCTGGCGGATCGGATGCAACGTCTACCTCGTCTACGACGACCGCAACTGGGCCCTGGTGGACATCGGCTACGAGGAGAACGTCGATGAGATCGTGGAATTGATCCGGCAGCTCGACTTCCCGCTCTCCCAGTGCCGGGCCCTGATCGCCACCCATGCCGACGTGGACCACATCCAGGGCCTCGCCAAGGCCAAGACGATCCTCAAGGCGCCGGTGCTGGCCCATCCGCTGGCCGTCGAGCCGCTCCAGGCGGGCGACCGGATCAAGACCTTCGCCGAGATCGCCGCCCAGGACGTGCACATGGCGATGCCGCCGGTGCAGGTGGATCGGACGATCGAGGATGGCGACGTGGTGGAGATCGGCAGCCGCCGGCTGGAGGTCTGGCACACGCCGGGCCACACCGACAGCCAGCTCGCCTTCCGGATGGGCGAGCTGTTGCTCTCGGGCGACAACATCTACCGCGACGGCTCGGTGGGCGCGATCGACGCCCATCACGGCAGCGACATCACCGCCTTCATCGGCTCGCTCGAGCGGATCGCGGCCAGCGACGTGGCCTGGCTCTTGCCCAGCCACGGCCCGATCTTCCGCAAGGACGACGCCCTCCTGGGCTGCACGATCGACCGCCTGCGGGGCTATCTGACGCTGGCCGACTTCGGCACCTGCGCCGCCCGCTGGCCGCTGATCGACGAGTGGGACCGCGAGCTCGCCGAAGGCCGGCTCCCCGCGGGCTGAGCCCTGGGGACTGTCCCCGCTTCGGGGACTGTCCCCTTTCGGCCTCACCCATCCCGCAGAGCCCCCACACCGCCAACCGCGCAGAGCACGGCCGGGCGGGGGCTACAGACCGATCTTTTGAATCGGCTCTCCGAGCGGCCTACACTTGGGGTTATCCTGCGAGCCTGCCGATGCCCCGGTTTCTGACTGCCCTGCCCGTCTA
>CAYRNG010000243.1:0-20436 GCA_964425395.1 uncultured Candidatus Kuenenia sp.
GATGGCCCTGATCACCAGCGGCGGCCCGACCGAAGAAAAACTGACGGTCATCACCTCGAGCACGTCCGAGGCTGAGGAGGAGTTCAGCGAGTTTGAAGAATCCATGGAAGAAGTCTCGCAGGACTCCGCCGATGCGGTGCCCGACGTGGTCGTGGCTGCTGACGTCGCCGTCGAACAGGTAGAAGTCGTCGCCATGGCGGATGATTTCGAAGCGGCCCCGCTGGCCGTAGAGTTGACCGACTTCGGCAGCGAGACGGCTCCCGCGTCCGACATGATGGCCACGATCGGCGCGATCGGCGGCACCGCCGGCGGCCTCGGGGGCCGGGCCCAGGCCGCCAAACTGGCGGCGGCCAGCGGCGGTGGCGGCGACACCGAAGAGGCTGTCGATCGGGCCCTCAAGTGGTTCGCCCAGCATCAGATGCCCGACGGTGGCTGGTCGTTCGATCTCAACGCCTGCCCGAGCTGCATGGGCAAGTGTTCCCATTCCGGCACATCGAAGAAGGACGACCGGTGCGGTGCGACCGCGATGGCCCTCCTGCCCTACCTCGGCCGTGGCTACACCCATCGCGACGGCCCCTACAAGAAGGTGGTCGAGAACGGGATCGGTTTCCTGGTCGGGATGGCGATCCAGGGCAAGGGCAAGGCTTACGGAAAGGGTGGCAGTCTCTATTCCCAGGGTCTGGCCGGGATCGCGCTTTCAGAGTGCTACGCGATGTCGCAGGACAACCGGCTCGCCGCCCCCACCCAGGCCGTTCTCAACTTCATCATGCAGGCCCAGGATCCGCAGGGTGGCGGCTGGCGCTACTCTCCCCGCCAGCCCGGCGACACTTCGGCCGTCGGCTGGCAGATCATGGCCCTCAAGAGCGGCAACATGGCCTACCTGCAGGTCAATCCGCTGACCGTCAAGAAGGCGGTCGAGTTTCTGGACTCGGTGCAGGTCAATGGCGGTGCTGGCTACGGCTATACCGGCCCGGGAGACCGGCCGGGAACATCGTCCGTCGGCCTTCTCTGCCGGATGTATCTCGGCTGGAAGAAAGACTTCCCGCCACTGCAAGAAGGGGCCAAAAAGATCGCCAAGATGGGTCCCAGCAAGGATCTCTACTACAACTACTACGCGACCCAGATCATGCACCACATGGAAGGTGAGATGTGGATCTCGTGGAACACCAAGATGAAGGCCATGCTGCTCAAGGCGCAGGCCACCAAGGGCCACGAGGCGGGCAGCTGGCACGACGGGGTCGATGGGGGCCACGGCGCCCATGCCGCCGGCCGGCTCTATTGCACGTCGCTAGCCACGATGATCCTCGAGGTCTACTACCGGCACTTGCCGATCTACAAGAATCAGAGCGTGGACGACGAGTTCCGCGAGTAGGAAAGCGGTAGGTCGCCTGCGGATTGGGTTGGAGCGTTGAGCGGCCGGCTGCCGATCCCTCCCCGAGGCTCGTTGTCCTGCCACCGGCGGCAGAGGCCCCGTAATCGGCATCCCTTGCCAGCGGTTCCAGCGAACCCTGCGAGGTGGTCCTGGGAAGGGGTCGTGTCATGAACCTGCCTGGCTCCGAGGGGCCGTGGATCGAGCGGCTCGTCGCCAGCCGGCGGGTTCGCTCGGCCTATGTGAGCCTGCTGGCCCATGTCGGCGGCCTGTTGCTCTTGACCCTCTTGGCCACCCCCCAGAAGCCGCCCCGCCTGCAACCGATCAAGCTCGCGATGCCCGCGGCTGCCGATGACCCGGCCGGCCAAGAAGCCGGCCAAGCAGCGAAACTGGATCTCGATCCCCTGCCGGCCGGGGGACAAGCCGAGCTGGACGCCGGCGAGCCACGACCGGGCCCCGCCGCCGCTGACCTGCTGGCCGCGGTGGAACCCCCCCCCGCACAGCCTCCGATCGAGCCGCTTGCACCGCTCCTGGAAGGCGTGGCAGCGGAGCCGGCCAATGAACCGCACGCGGCGGTTGCAGCAGCCGATCTCGCCGCTCCGCTGCCGCTGGGAACACGCGGTGCGGCCGCTGGCCCGCAGGCGGCTGCCGCAGCCGTTCCGGCCTCCATGACCGCAGGCCGGGCCTTCGCCGGCCGCCAGGGGGAAGCTCGCAGCCGGGGCGTGGCCGCCCGCGGCGGATCGGCAGCCAGCGAGGCGGCCGTGGAGCGGGGCCTGGAATGGCTGGCCCTCCATCAGGCTCCGGACGGCTCGTGGCGGTTTGATCTCTCCGGCTGCCGCTGTGACGGGGGCTGCCGCAACCCGGGCAGCGTGACGAGCACGACGGCCGCCACCGGCATCGCGCTGTTGCCCTTTCTGGGCGCCGGCCACACCCACACCGCCGGCTCCCACCGCGAGACGGTCACCCGCGGCCTCTACTACCTGATGAGCCGGCTCAAGCCCACGCCCCGGGGCGGTGATCTTGGCGAGGGCACGATGTATGGCCAGGGGGTGGCCACCCTCGCCCTGGCCGAGGCTCTGGGGATGACGGGCGACCCGATGCTGGCGACCTATGTGCGGGATGCGATCCGGTTCATCGAGACCGCCCAAGACATGCATGGTGGCGGCTGGCGGTATCTGCCCGGCCAGGCCGGCGACACGACCGTCACCGCCTGGCAGCTGGCCGCCCTCAAGAGCGCGGCCCTGGCCGGCGTGGCCGTGCCCTCCCCCACGATCGACGCCGCCTGCCGGTTTCTCGACCGGGTCCAGGTGCGGCAGGGCGAGGGCTACGGCTACCTTGGCCCGCAGGACCGTTCCTGCACCTCGGCCATCGGCCTCGTCTGCCGGATCTACACGGCCTGGCCCGAGGAGGCCACGCTCGACCGGGGCCTGGCTCGGCTGGCCCGCCCGGGCCCGCCCCCCGAGGCCGTCTATCAGAACTTCTATCTCGCGCAGGCGCTCCTGCTGCGAAACCATCCCGCCTGGGGCCGCTGGAACGCCCGCAACCGCGACCAGCTGGTGGCCCGTCAGGCCCGCTTCGGCCACGAGGCCGGCAGCTGGACATTCGCCGATTCCGACACCGCACCGGGCGGGCGGCTGGGCCACACGGCCCTCGCGATCCTCACGCTCGAGGTCTACTACCGGCTGCTCCCGATCTTCGGCGAGCAGGCGGCCGAAAGCGGCTGGTAGCGGCGCAGGGCCGTCACGCCGTGTAGGTCCGTCACGCCGTGTAGGTCCGTCACGCCGTGTAGGTCCGTCACGCCGTGACGGACTACCCGCCCCGCGACCAGACGCCGCTGCAGAAATAGCCCGTGCCGGCGGCCCGGGCCTACATGCCGCTGCAGAAATAGCCCGTGCCGGCGGCCCGGGCCTACATGCCGCTTCCGAATAGCCCGTGCCGGCGGCCCGGGCCTGCGTGCGTATACTTGGTTCGGAGCCCTCGCGATGCGTTTCACCACCTACTGCTGGCTCGCTCTTGCGGTTGGGGTGGCCTGCGCGGCGATCGGCTGGCTAGGCCTAGCCGGCTGGCTGGCGGTGGCGGTAGTGGCCGCCAGCGTCGCGGCGCACGTGGCAGGCAATGCCCTGGGCACCCGCCTCCGCGAGGCGGCCGACCAGCGGCTCGAGCGGCTCCCGGGCCGCACGGCGGCGATCATCCCCCGGCCGGAGCCAACGTCGCTCGAGCGACGCACGAGCCTCGGCCGGCTGGTGCCGGTCTCGGTCGGCATCGGCAGTGTCTGCGGGGGGCTGGCCGGCAGCTACGCCCTGTTCGTGGCTGCCGGGGCGTCCGTGGCGGGAGCCGTGCTGGGGGGCATCTCCTCGGCGGTCATCGGGGGGCTGGGCGGCTTTCTCGTGGCCAGCTTCGTGGAGATCATTCGCACGAGCCTCCGCGAGGCCCTGGCCGCGGAGCGGCGGGGCTGACGCGGGGGTCCGTGGCGAGAGCCCGCGACGCGTGGTACAAAATCTGGTTCTCGCCGGCGGCCTTTTGCCCCGGCCACTCCCTGGAGCCGCATCGCATGGCCAAGCCGCACCGCAACCTCAAAAAAGCCAACCACGGCGCTCGCCCGGCCAACAGCAAGGCCCGCAAGGCGAAGCGGAAGCACATCCGCACCTGACCTGCGGGACTGTCCGCGCCCCCTCAGCCCCTCGGAAGTTGTTTGCCGTGGCCCCGCGTGATTACATCATCCACCCGAGCGAATACGACCTCGACCGGGTGATCGCCGACATCCACGAGATCCGCCGCTGGAACATGCAGCGGTTCGAGATGGAGCAGCTCACGGCGATCGTCCACGAGGACCAGGTCCGCGGCCTGTGCGTGGGCTACAAGGACGTCACCCCCGACGAGTTCTGGGTGCGGGGCCACTTCCCCGCGATGCCCCTGATGCCGGGCGTGCTGATGTGCGAGGCCGCCGCCCAGCTCTCCAGCTACTACACCCAGAAGTTCAACCTCCTCGATGCCAAGCTGATCGGCTTCGGCGGCCTCGAGGAGGTTCGGTTCCGCGAGCCGGTGGTGCCGGGGGATCGGCTGGTGATCGCGGTCGAGCGGGTTCGGGTCCGCCCCCGGGCGATGATCGTCTGCCGCTTCCAGGGGCTCGTCCGCGAGAGCATCGTGGTGGACGGGATCATCAAGGGAGTGCCGCTGCCGGCCGACATGCTCTCGGCCGCTGCCGCCGACGGCGCGAGCGGCGGGGCCTGACTGCCGATGCCCCGCCGCCCGCCCCGCAAGCCCGCCCCGGGGCTCGACCTCTCGACCCATCTGGCGCCGCTGGTCAGCCTGCCCGATCCCTGTGATCCGGCGGCGGTCTTTCCATCCTCGGCGCCGGTGGAACTGGAGGTGGGCAGCGGCAAAGGGCTGTTTCTCTCAACCGCCTCGGCGGCCGCCCCCGAGCGAAACTTCCTCGGCGTCGAGATCGCCCTCGGCTACGCCCGCCTGATCGCCGGCAAGTTGGCGGCGGCCAACCAGGCGAATGCCCGGATCATCCATGGCGATGCCGGCTTCCTCGTCCGGTCGCTCCTGCCCGACGCCTGCCTGGCCGGGATGCACGTCTACTTTCCCGATCCCTGGTGGAAGGCCCGCCACCGCAAGCGGCGGGTGCTCTCGGAGCCATTCCTGGTGCACGCCGGCCGCACGCTCACTCCCGGGGCGGTGCTCCACGTCTGGACCGACGTCGAGGAATACTTTGCCGAGGCCATGGCCGCCGCCCGGGCCACCGGCCTGTTCGCCGAGCCCCGCCCCGAGGAGCCGGGCGAGCCGGCCCACGAACTCGACTACCGGACCCACTTCGAGCGGCGGACCCGGCTGGCCGGGATGCCGGTCTGGCGGGCGGCCCTCGAGCGACTGCCGGGCCAGCCACCGGTCGCCCGGGTCCGGCCGGAGGGGAGTCAGGACGTGGCGATCGACTCGTAGGTGCGGGCCTCGGGCCGCCCGGACCGAGACTGGGCCAGTGCCAGCTGATAGAGCCGCTCGCCGGCGGGCGTCGGATACCGGCCGGTGATGCAGGCCTGGCAGAGGTGGTCGGTCTCCAGGCCGATCGAGCGGGCCACGCTCTCGACCGGCAGGTAGCGGAGCGAATCGGCGCCGAGCCGCTCGGCCATCCGGGCCTGGGCCTCGTCGGTCAGCTGGCCGCCGCGGAGAAACTCGGGGGCGAACAGCTCGTCGATCGTGGACATGTCGATCCCGTAGAAGCAAGGGGCCATGATCGGCGGGCAAGCCACCCGGACATGGATCTCCCGGGCCCGGCCCAGCGACCGCATCCGCCCCAGGAGCACCTTCATCGTCGTGCTCCGGACAATCGAGTCTTCGACCAGAATCACCCGCTTGCCCTCGAGTACCTCCCGCAGGGGCGTGTACTTCGACTCCGCCTTCTGCCGCCGGCTGCCCGCCCCGTCGATGAAGGTCCGGCCGGTGTAGCGGTTGCGAATCAGCCCCTCGACCGCCGGGATCGCCAGCCGGTAGGCCATCGAGTCGGCGGCGGCCTTGCTCGTGTCGGGCACCGGCACGACCACCGTGTCGCCGTCGATCGGCACCGTTTCGAGGCGGGCCAACTCCTCGCCGAGCCGCTTCCGCGACAGGTAGACGCTCCGGTCGTCCATCGAGCTGGCGACGTTGGCGAAGTAGATCCACTCGAAGAAGCAGTGGGCCCGCCGCGGGGCCGGTGCGAACCGCTCGATCCGCAGCCCGTCGGCGTCCACCACCAGCGCCGTCCCCGGCTCGAGCGAGCGGATCGACTCGGCCGGAAAGCCGAGGTTCAAGAGGGCCACGCTCTCGCTGGCCGCCGCCACCAGCGGCCCCTGCCGGGCATACTCCAGCGGCCGGATGCCGAGCGGATCGCGGGCCACGATCAGGCGGCCGCAGGCGTCGAGGATCGCCAGGTTCCAGGCCCCGTCGAACTGGCGGGCGATCGCGGCGAGCAGCTCGGCCGGGCCGGGATCGGCCGCGCCGGCAAGCTCGCGGCCGATCGCGTGCATGATCACTTCGGTGTCGTTGTCGCGGGCCAGGTGGGCGTCGTCGGTGGCCAGGATCTCGGCCCGCAGCTCGGGATAATTGGCCAACTGGCCGTTGAAGCCGAAGGCGAACCACTTCCGCTTCTGGATGTGCGGCCGCTCGAGCGGCTGGGCGTAGCCCCGGTCCTCTGCCCCGCAGGTGGCATAGCGGACGTGACCGATCGCCGCTCGGCCGGCATGCTGGTCCATCAGGCTCTCGTACTTGCCGCGATGGCTCATCCGGAAGACCTCGCTGACGCTGCCCACCTCCTTATAGGTCGCCAGCAGCTGGCTGCGGTGCGGGTTCCAGGCGGTCATCCCGGCCGAGAGCTGGCCCCGGTTCTGGATGTCGAGGAGCATCCGGGGGACCAGCCGCGACACCTCTTCCTGCCCCTGAGCCGGGCAGAGTGGACTCGTCTCGGGGCCGGGCAGGTGGTAGATGGCCGCCAGGCCGCACTCGTGACGGAGGTCGCTCATCGCTGTCTTTCAAGGGGCCGGCGGCGGGCCGAATCAGGCCAGAATGCCCCGGCCAGTCTCGAGTGTATCGACGGATGCTCACTCCGGATACCATACTGGCGTTTTCCGCCCCGCCCGTTATCCGTCCGCATCCGGAGGACCCTCGGCCCCGGCCCATGAGCGATCGTGTGCGTCAAGAGATCGCGGCGACCGCCCGCCTGATCGTCGTGAAGATCGGCAGCCGTGTCCTGACCGGGGCGGACGGCCTGCTCGACGCCGCCCGGATCGAGTCGCTCGGCCGGCAGATCGCGGCCCTCGGCAGTGCGGGCCGGCAGGTGGTGCTGGTCAGTTCCGGGGCTGTCGCCGCGGGCATGGGGCGGCTGGGGCTGGCCAGGCGGCCAACCGAGCTGGCCCACCTCCAGGCGGTGGCCGCCGTCGGCCAGAGCTGCCTGATCGAGGCTTGGGAGAAGTCGCTCCGGGGCCACGGCCGGCACGTCGCCCAGGTGCTGCTCGTGGCCGAGGATCTCTCGGACCGGGCCCACTACCTCAACATCCGCAACACCCTGCGGACCCTCCTCGAATATGCCGCGGTTCCGGTGATCAACGAAAACGACACCGTCAGCACGGCGGAGCTTCGCACCAGCTTCGGTGACAACGACCAGCTGGCGGCACTCGTGGCCTCGCTGCTGGGGGCCCACCTGCTCGTGCTCCTCTCGGACGTGGCCGGGCTCTGCGACCGGCCCCCGGAGAGCCCGGGGGCGGTCGTGCTCTCCCGGGTGGATCGGATCGACGACGGCATCGAGGCCCTGGTTCGCGACCGCCCCGGCGGCCTCTCCAAGGGGGGCATGGCCAGCAAGCTCGAGGCCGCCCGGATCGTCACCGAGACCGGCGGCCATTGCGTCATCGCCCCCGGCCGGGAGGAGGGCGTGCTCGAGCGGATCTGCCGGGGGGAGGATGCCGGCACGCTGTTCGTGGGCCGCCCGGCCGCGATGTCGGCCTGGAAGCGGTGGCTGGGCTGGTCGGCCGAGGCCCGGGGCAGCGTCACGGTGGACTCGGGCGCCCGCGAGGCGATCCTGACGGGAGGTCGCAGCCTGCTGGCCGCCGGGATCACCGGCCTCGAGGGATCCTTCACGAAGGGCGACGTGGTCTTGATCCGCTCTGCCGGCGGGGCCCCCTTCGCCCGCGGCCTGGTGAACTACCCGGCCACCGACCTGACCCGGATCGCGGGCCTGCGGACCGAACGGATCGCCGAGACGCTCGGCTACTGTCCGTACGAGGAGGTGATCCACCGCGACAACCTGGCCGTGGTCCAGCGGGATTGATCCGCGGGCGGAACCCCATGCTCAGCACCCTCTTGACGCTGCTCGGGCTCGTGCTGGCCAACGGCCTTGTGGCCGGGGCGGCGCTCGCGCTCGTGACCAGCAACCGCGAACGGCTCCGCAGCCTCGCCGACGCCGGCGACACCGCGGCCGGCCGAGCGCTGAAGCTGGCCGCCGACCCGGCCCGCCTCTCGGCCACGGTGCAGGTGGGGGCCACCCTCTCCGGCGTCCTGGCCGCGGCCCTGGGGGGCTGGAAGCTGGTCGATCCGCTGGCGGCCGGGCTGGCGGCCGCCTGGCCCGCCGCCGCCCCGGCCGCCGGGCCGGCCGCCCTGGCCGCCTTCGTGCTGGCCTTCGCCTACCTGACCCTCGTGGTGGGTGGCCTGGTACCCAAGCGGCTGGCGGTCCGCCATGCCGAGCGGCTCGCCCGGCTGGCTGCGGGCCCCTTGGACCTGTTCGCCCGGCTGACCGCGCCCTTGGCCTGGGGATTGGAGGTGGGCACCGGCACGCTCCTCTGGCTGGTGGGCCAGTCGCAGGCCCGTGGGCCGACGGTCTCGGTGGACGAGATCGAGCGGCTCCTGGAGACGGGCCGGGCCGAGGGGGTGCTGGAGGCCGTCGAGCAGGCCGTGGCGGCCGAGGCCCTGCGGCTTGGCGAGCGGACGGTAGCCGACATCATGCGGCCCCGGATCGACATCGACGCCCTCGACATCGACACGCCGTCGGGCGAGGTGCTCGGCTCGATCGCGATGGCGGGCTACTCCCGGCTGCCGGTCTACGAGGGCTCGATCGACCAGATCCTCGGCTACGTCTCGATCAAGGACGTCCTCCGCACCTCCTGGATGGGCTGGCCGCTGGAGCTGCGAAAGATGCTCCGCCGGGTGGCCTTCGTGCCCGAGACGATGCCGCTCGACCGGCTGCTCGACCTGTTCCGTCGGGAGCGGACCCACTTCGCGATCGTGCTCGACGAGTATGGGGGCACCGAGGGCCTGGTCACGCTCGACGACGTCCTGGCCGAACTGGTCGGCGAGATCGTGGACGAGCACCGCCGGGAAGAGCTGCGGACCTTCATCGAGCGGGGCGACGGCTCGTGGCTGGTGGACGGCGGGGCCGATGTCGAGGAATTGGCCGAGCGGTTCGGAATCCAGCTCCCGGCGGAGCCACTGGAATACGCCACCGTCTCGGGCCTGGTGCTCGCGAAGCTCGAGCGGATGCCGGTCGCCGGCGACAGCCTGATCTGGGAGGGGCTGGTGATCGAGGTGGTTGACACCGACGGCCGCCGGATCGACAAGCTCCTGATCCGTCCCGCCGCGTAGGCCCGTTCCGCTGGCCAATTGACGCTGCGTCCTGCGTGGGTCGGGGTTGCCCGTGCTATCTCGCCGGACGCTCGCTCTCGGCATCCTGCCTTCCGCTCGCTCGATGGAAACCGTCCTTCGGCATCCTGCCTCCAGACGGTTTCCAACGCCGTCGAGATAGCACGGGCAACCCCTCCCGCGACCCGGATTGAGTCGGAGGTCCGTCACGCTTGTAGGTCCGTCACGCCGTGACGGACGATCCCGAACTGCCGCTTACCGCGGCAACTCGATAGCCCGTGCCGGCGGCACGGGCCTACAAGACCAGCTAGCCCTCAGTCTTCGGGGCCGGCCCGCGCGAGGATGTCGTCGAGCACGAACGGGCTCGGGAACGGCTCGTCGAGCTGCTCGAGGAGCTTCCGGTAGCGGCGGACGATCTCGGCGATGTCGTCGGCGGTGAGCCGGTCTTCGCGGAGAATCTGCGAGGCGTCGAGCACCTCCCGCCAGGCCGCGAAGGCCTCCTCGTAGGCCTGCTTGGCCGCCTGCAGCCGGGCGGCGGCGAACTCCCGGTCGGCCGTCCAGGTCAGCTCCCGGGCCCGCAGGGCCGGCTCGGTCACCTCCGCCTCGCAGGTGGCCCGCCAGAAATCGAAGTTCACGATGTCGCGGTAGCGGTCGATGATGTCGGCCGTCTCCCGGGCCTCGACCTCCTCGAGTGCCAGCTGCCAGGCCCGGTTTCTCAGCTCCGGCGGCGCCTCCCGGGCCACCTCCTTCCAGGTCACTTTCGTGGCCGTCTCGGCGGCGGCCGCCAACTCCATCTGCTGCTCGTCGCGATCGATCATCGGTAGCGCCAGGGCCGCCTCCTGCTCGGGGCTCAGTGCTGCCCGCTTCTGTTCCTCGAGGGCCGCAAACCGGCCCGGGAGGAGGGCCTCGAGCTCCTCGGCCAGCCGCCGGGCCCGGGCCTGCTCCGCCTCCTTGAGACCCAGCCGGATCGGCACGTTCCAACTGGTCGGAATCTCCCGGGCCGCGAACCGCCGCATCTCCTCGCCGGCCAGTTCCCAGGCCCGGCGGGCGGTGGTCCCGAAGGTGCCGTCGGCCTCCAGGGCCCGGCCATGGTTGATGGCGGCCATCATCGGCTCGCTGTGGAAGATCAACGCGGTGGTCTTGAGCGGTACCCCCGAGTCGGCCAGCTGCTGGCCCTGGAGATACTTGCCCCGGGCCACGAGCCAGTTGTCCCGCTCGGGCAGCGTTCGCTGGGGGTCGTCCCGCTCATGGAAGTCGTCGTCGGCCACGAACAGCTTACGGAACTCGGCCTTCTCGTCCGACTTGCCGATCTTGTGGCCGATGAACCAGCCCATCCTGCCCAGGAGCCGCGGCTCGAACCGGTTCAGGCCGATGCCCTGCCGGAGGAACTCGATCCCCTTGATCACCCAGGCGTAGCGGTCGCGATAGTCGTCGAACTCGACCGAAATGTTGTAGGAGAGGTTGTGGGCTTGGAAGTCCCAGACCGAGTAGAAGTTGGGCTGGAGCTTGGTCATCTGCTCGAGCGTGGCTGAGAGGTTGGCCCAGTCCTCCACCTTCTTGTAGTGGTTGGCCCGGTCCCAGAGCAGGGCCACGGCCACGTTCTTGAGCCCCAGCGTGGCGAACCGCATCGTCTCGCCGGTGGGGTCGATCTCACCCAGATTCGCCTGCGAGAGCCCCCGCTCCGCCCGCATCCGGGCCAACAGGCCGCCGGGGTTGTCGGCATCGGCCGGCTGGCTGAGCAGCGACAGCGGCACGAGCAAGGCCACGATCCCCACCAGGGCCAGGAGGGTCTCGGGCCGCAACCCCAGCCAGGCCTGCCGGCCGCCACCGCTGGCTCTTCCTGTCGCACTCATGACGCCACCTCCCGGGCCCGCAGGCAAAACGCCCCGGCGATGCAAAATGCCGCCACGTAGGCGAGCGTCTCGGCGGCGTGGGCCGCCAGCAGATTGCCGGGAATGTCGAAGCCGCCCGCCACGAAGTCGCTCGTGCCGAGCGTGGCCAGCGAGGGAAACAGGCCGGCCGCCACCCGCATCGGCGCCAAGAGCACCGTGTCGGCGAGCTTCATCGCCTGAACGGCGGGCGTGGGATCGAGCTCGAGCGTGATGCTCGTCTGGGTCACGATCCGATAGAGCGATTCGACCGGGCCGCCGCCGGGCACGATGCTCGCGTCGCCCGTCACCTGGCTCTCGAACAGGCGGGCGATGAACTGGCGGAACTGGCCGACCAGGAGCATGGCCAGCGAGGCCACCAGGGCCACCGGGGCCGAGAGGAAGGTGCTGAACATCACCCCCATCGCGGTCACGATCAGCATCGCGAACCAGGCCCCCAGGCAGCTCTTGAAATAGTTGGCCGCGAACGAGCCGTCGCCGGCCCGGAGGTAGAAGTCGGCCTGGGCGACGCCGTAGTACTGGGCCGGCTCGAGACACTGCAGCCAGACCTCGAGCCGCCCGTCGGCCACGAAGTCGGCATACAGGTCGGCCTCCCGAACCTGGCCGTCGGCCAGCACGGTGGCCAGCTTCCGCGGGATCCAGAGCTCGTCGATCGAGAACTCGCGGGCCACGATCGGGAGGGCCTCGCTGCGGAGGTTGCTGACCGGATTGCGGAGCTGGATCGTGCCGTGGATCCCCTCGGTGATCGTCCCCTTGTAGGTCCGGAAGACGCGGATCGTCATCTCCAAGGGCAGGCCTTCGGGAAAGTCCCGCTCCTGAATGCCGGCGAAGGTCCAGATCGCCGCCGCCCCGGTGCCTCCCTCGATGTACTGCCGGTAGGCCCATTCCTGGCCGACGCTGATCCCCTTGGCGGCCGGCCGCCCCTCCCGATCGAGGAACCGCAGCGTGCCTCGGAGGGGCCGGCGGGCCTCGAGCATCCCTTCTGGAGGGCCGAGGTCGTAGACCGTACCGGCGGCCGTTTCCCGGGGCGTGATCCGGTGCCGATGCCCCTGGAACGTCTCCGCGATGCCGCTGCCCGTGGCGTCGAGGGTGACGAAGTGGCGGTGTCCGCGGGCCGGGCCGGTGCGGCCCTCGAGGCCGACCAGCGCCCCCTCCTCGTCCCGCACCTCCCTGAGCCAGCCGGCCTCCAGCTCGTGGGAGTGCTGGACGCTGCGGACCACGAAGCCCCAGCCGGCCAGGCCCATCACCGCCAACAGGGCGGTGCCCACCAGGGCGAATCCCAGAAACCGCCCCAGCACGATTTCACCGGTCCGGACCGGCTTGGTGACCACGGTCTGGATGGCCTTCGACTTGATGTCAGCCGGCAGGCTGAAGACGGCGAGCACGAGGGTGACGGTGCAGACCAGGAGGCTCGTGGCCCCAAGAATGAAGCCCAGATAGAGCCGGGCCGGATCGACCGTGGCCGGGTCGAGGAACCAGCCGGCGAACAGGATCACCAGGCCGAACAGCGCGAGCACCACGAGCACGTTTCGCCGCACGGCCTCCTGGACCGCCAGCCGGGCCAGGGCCCAGACCCGGCCGGGCGACGTGCCTGCCAGATCGCCCAGGCCGGTCAGGACGCCGCGGTAGACCCGGTCGCCGGCCTCGAGCGGACCGGCCCAGGCCGCCTGCACGAGCCAGGCGGCCAGCCCCACGAACAAGACGACCAGCGCCCCGGCCAGCAGGAACCAGAGCAGGGCCGGGCCAAGCCAGGCCAAGAATCCGGGGATTTCCTGTTCGAGCACCATCGGGCCGTCACTCTCCGGGCGGCACGGGGGCCGTCGTCGAGGCGACCCGGGCCCGCCGGCCGGGCCGGGCCTCGGTGTCCCGCACGACCTCGAGGAACAGCTCCTCGAGCGTCGTCGTGGGGTTGCCGATCTCGATGTCGGCCGCCCCGTGGCGGGCCAGCACGGCTCGGACCTCCTCGCAGGCGGCCGCTGGCAGCCCGCTGGCCCGGATCTGCGTGACGCCGGTGACCTTAAGGAGGTCTTCCACCCGGCCGAGCTCCTTGAGCTCGCCCTGGTGGAGCACGGCGATCCGATCGCAGACGTCCTCGACGTCGGCCAGCAGGTGGGAGCACATGATCACCGTCTTGCCCCGCTTCTTGAGGTCGATGATCAGATCCTTCATCTCGCGGGTGCCGATCGGATCGAGGCCGCTGGTGGGCTCGTCGAGCAGGACGAGCTCGGGATCGTTGATCAGCGCCTGGGCCACGCCGATCCGGCGGGTCATCCCCTTGGAGTATTCCCGCAGTTGCCGCGTGCGGTCGTGGGTCAGCCCGACCATCTCGATCAGGGCCGCGGCCCGCCGGGCCCGCTCCTCGGGAGGCAGCCCGAACAGGCGGCCGTAGAAGTCGAGCGTCTCCTCGGCATCGAGAAACTTGTAGAGATACGACTCCTCCGGGAGGTAGCCGATCCGGCCGTTCTTGGAGACGTCGGTGGCCGGTTTGCCGAACACGAAGGCCTCGCCCGAGGTGGGAAAGATGAGGCCGAGCAGGAGTTTGAGGGTGGTGGTTTTGCCCGAGCCGTTGGGGCCGAGCAGGCCGAAGATCTCGCCGCGGCGAATCTCGAGGTCGAGCGGCCTGAGGGCCACCTTCTTGCTGCGGCCCCAGAAGTCGCGATAGACCTTGGAGAGATTGCGGGTCTCGATCACGACCTCGCTCGAGGCGGGCGAGACTGCGGCACTGGCGGGGGGACTCATGGGGCAGATCTCCTCAGACTTCCCGGCGAAAAACGCCGCCGCGGAAAGCCTTCAACCCTTCGTTGTATCGCATTATCCAATTCGATTGACAGGTTTTTCCGCGAATATACACTGTTGGCGAACACTCACGAGACTGAGTCTCATTACTTTCGCATCTTTTCCCTTCGGAACCGTTCGCACGATGGCCAATGTATCGCCGCGACGCCCCGCTTCTTTCGCTCGCCGCAGGCCCGGCTTCTCTCGCACCGGCTTTTCCTTGGTTGAGTTGCTCGTGGTGATCGCCATCATCGCGGTGCTCGTCGGCCTGCTCCTGCCGGCGGTCCAGTCGGCCCGCGAGGCGGCCCGCCGCACGGCCTGCCAGAGCAACCTTCGCCAGCTGGGGCTGGCGATCCACAACTATGAGAACGTCAAGCAGTATTTCCCCCCCTACACCGATATCCGCCGCTCGGCCGGGAATGACGGCGTGGCCAAACAGCCCTGGTCGGGCCAGGCCCTGATTCTGCCCTACCTCGAGGGCGACACGGTCTACAAGCTGATCGATTTCACGAAGGGCTACCACACGCCCGAAAATCGGGCCCTCCTGCCTCCCTGGGGCGTGGCAGCCACGCGGGTCGACATCCTGATGTGCCCCAGCGAGCCCAAGAATACCGCCCGGCTGAACGCGACCACAGGGGAGCCTCAGCACTACCCGCTCAACTACGCCTTCAGCGTCGGCCGCTACCTGCTCTACGATCCGGTCAGCAAGGCCGACGGCGGCGCTGCCTTCGGCCCCAGCTCGAAGTTCCGAGCCGGGATGATCTCCGACGGCCTCAGCAAGACGCTCGCCATGTCGGAGGTGAAGGCCTTCAACCCCCGCTACCACAACGCCGCGGCACCAGGCTCGCCGCAGGACATTCCCCTCACCCCCGAGCAGGTGACGCTGAAGATCAGCGGCGGCGACTGGTCGGCCACCAACGGCCACACCGAATGGGTCTGCGGCCGGGCGATCCACAATGGGTTCACGACCCTGTTCTCGCCCAACACGGTGATTCCCCATTCCCGTCCCGACGGCAGCTTCGACATCTCGGTCTGCTCGACGCGGGAGGGCAACAGCACGACCCTGCCGACCTATGCGGTGATCCCCTCCCGCAGCCACCACCCCGGCTCGGTGAATTCGCTGCTCATGGACGGGTCGGTCCACCAGGTCTCAGCCGAGATCGACACCCTCGTCTGGCAGGCCCTCGGCAGCCGAGCCGGCGGCGAGCCGGCAGGCATGCCGCGGTAGCCGGGCCGCCGGCACGGGCTATCGACTGGCGGTTTCAGCCGCGGTTTCCGGGGCCGGCCGCTCGCCGGCAAGCCGGGTGGCGATGGCCACCGCCCGCTGGGCGGCCGCCAGTTCGGCGGCCGAGAAGAAGGGGAGGTCGGGATCGCCGCCGGCCCGCTTGATCAGCTCGCCGGCCAGTTGCTCCCAGCTGCGGCCGCTGGAGATGTGCCAGGCAGCCGCCTGGGCCACCTTCTGGGTGAGGTGGCCGTTGGCCAGAGCCCCGAGGATCAGCGGCAGCCGGGGATCCTCCGACACCGTGTCGAGGGCCACCAACCGGTAGGGCATCCGGGGCGTGGGCTCCCGCAGGCCATGGTCGAGGCAGACGGTGCTGGCCCGCACGGCGAGCGTCTTGCCGACCGGCACGGTGAACGGGGCATTGGCCCGATCGATCGGCGGCGAAACTCGGAGGTGGGCATGCCCATCGCGGGCCACCGGCGATCCGGCCACCGCCCGATCCATGACCAGCCGCAGGGCCGCCTTGGCGGCCGGCCGCTCCCGCAGCCAATGGGCACAGGCCTCGCCATGGGTGGCGTAAAGGTTCTGGAGCCACTCGGGAGCCTGCCAGGTCATCCAGTCGCGAAAAGCGAGCCAGCGGGGGTCGTGCACGCCATAGACCTCGCGGGCCACCCAGCAAAACGGGTTGCCACCCATCCCGCCCCCCATCATGCCGCCGCCCATGCCACCTCCCATGCCGCCCATGCCGCCGCCGCCCACTCCCTGGGGCTGGGCGCCGATGCCGCCGGCCCCGAAGCCGGCCCCCTGCTGCATCTGGGCCAGAATCGGCACACCGGCGAAGGCGGCCGGCAGCCGGAGCGTCAGCGGTCGGCCACTGCGGTTGGTGATGAGAATCTGGGCCGAGCGGGAGTCGTTGGCAACGAGCCGCACCTCCACCTCGCCGGCCGTCTCGGCGGCCAGCACGTCGGGCGGCAGGGCCGCTGCGGACGAGGCGGCAGGCTGCTGGGCACCCACCGGACCCACGGCCGCCGCCACCATCAGCAGGATCAGCAGGGCGAAACCGGCGACTGAGCGGATCATGTGCGACTCTCCCGGAAGGGCCGCGAGGATGCTCGGCGGCCAGAGGTGCGGAATTCCCAAGGCACGCGCCTGGGCTCTCCACCAGTATGGCTTCGGCCCGGCGGCGTGGGAAAAAACAGCGCCTGGTGGGGTCGAAACGGTCGTCCGGACCGTGCCGATCGGGCGGAATCGCGGCCTTACCGCTTGGAGAACTGGGTGCCCCGCCGGGCCCCGCGGAGGCCGTACTTCTTCCGCTCCTTCATCCGCCCGTCGCGGGTCAGGAGCCCGGCCTGCCGGAGCGGCTCAGCCAATTCGGCGTCGAAGGCCTTGAGGGCCCGGGCGATCCCCAGCCGGCAGGCGCCAGCCTGGCCGGTGAGGCCGCCGCCATCGACGGTGATCGCCACGTTGACGGCCGTTCGCCGGCCGACCTCGTCGAGGGTGCCGGCCACGATCGCCCGATCCTTGATCGCCGGGAAATAGGCGTCCAGGTCACGGCCATTGACCTTGATCTCGCCGCTGCCCGCCCGAAGCCGCACCCGGGCCACGGCGGCCTTGCGGCGGCCGGTGGCGATGATCTCGTCGCCCCGGCGGACGGCCCTCACCTGGGAAACGGGAGACGGCGGGGTGGTAGTGCCTTCGGCGGCGTTCATCGGTTCCTCGTGCATACAGATCTGGGATGCGGTTTGGGGCGGTGTCGGAAATGTTCAGGGACGGGTGATCGAGCCAGCCGGGTCGCGGTCAGAGCCCCAGCCGCATCGGCTGCGGCTGCTGGGCCTGGTGGGGATGCTCGCTGCCGGCGTAGACCTTGAGCTTGTCGAGCATGGCCCGGCCGAGCCGGCTCTTGGGCAGCATCCGGCGGACGGCCTCCTCGATGATCAGCTCGGGCCGCCGGTCGCGGCGGTGCTCGGCCGTCTCCGACTTGAGGCCCATGTAGCCGGTGTACCAGCGGTAGACCTTCTGCTGCCACTTTTTGCCGCCGAACTCCACCTTCTCGGCGTTGATCACGACCACGTGGTCGCCGGTATCGACGTGGGGCGTGTAGGTGGGCCGATGCTTGCCCATCAGCACCGTCGCGATCTCGGTGGCCAGCCGGCCCACGCGGCGGTCGGCGGCATCGACCACCCACCACCGCTGTTCAATCTCGCCCGGCTTCGCCATGAACGTCTTCATCGATCCTTGCCTGCCTCTGATCTGCCCGCGGTCTTCAAAGACGCCGGGGCGGCCGCGGGGGGCCGCTCGACCGGCGAAACTCAGAGCCCCGGAGACTACCAATCGGGTTGGCCGCGGGCAAGCGGGCAGGCCTCTGAAACCGGAAAAACAGCGGTCTTGGGCTGTGCTCCTCTCCGGCGGCCGAGCGGTCGCGAGGCCCCCTGCCGCTCGATCCAGGTTGCCAACCCCTTCGCCGCCAAGCAGACTGTCGTCTCGCCTGGCGGTCAGCCAGTCGCCGCCACTCTCCATCCGTCCCCCGCTGTCGCCTCCCCCCATGAAGATCGCCGTTCTCAAGGAGACCTTTCCCGGCGAGCGGCGGGTGGCGGTCGTGCCGGCCACCATTCCCGCCCTCGTCAAGAGCGGCCTGGACGTGGTGGTCGAGACGACCGCCGGCGAGGCGGCGGGCTTCCCCGACGAGGCCTATCGGGCGGCCGGGGCGACGATCGTTTCCCGGGAACAGGCGCTGGGGGCCGACTGCCTGCTCACCGTCCGCACCTGTGCCGCCGGCGGGGAGGGCTGGTGCCAGGATCGCGAGCAACTTCGCCCCGGCACGATCCTGATCGGGATGTGCGATCCCTTGGGCGGCCCCGCCGCCTGCCAGGAGGCGGCCGAGAAGGGGATCACGCTCTTCTCGCTCGAGCTCGTACCCCGGATCACCCGGGCCCAGAGCATGGACGTGCTCTCGAGCCAGGCCAACATCGCCGGCTACCGGGCGGTGCTCCTGGCCGCCAACACCCTGCCCCGGATCCTGCCGATGATGACCACAGCAGCCGGCACGATCACCCCGGCCAAGGTGCTCGTGCTCGGGGCGGGCGTGGCCGGGCTGCAGGCGATCGCCACCGCCAAGCGGCTCGGCGCCCAGGTGAGCGGCTACGACGTCCGGCCCGCGGTCAAGGAGCAGGTCCAGAGCCTGGGGGCCAAGTTCGTGGAGCTTCCCCTCGAAACCGGCTCCAGCGAGGCCGCCGGCGGCTACGCCAAGGCGATGGGCGAGGAGTTCTACGCGAAGCAGCGGGAGCTGCTCGGCAAGGTCGTGGCCGAGAGCGACGTGGTGATCTGCACGGCACTGATTCCGGGGCAGAAGGCGCCGGTGCTGGTCACGGCCGAGATGGTCGCCCGGATGAAGCCGGGCAGCGTGATCGTGGACATGGCGGCCGAGCGGGGGGGCAACTGCGAGGGCTCGAAGCCCGACGAGACGGTCGTGATCGACGGGGTCACGATCCTCGGCCCCACCAACCTGCCGGCCGAGGTGGCCGGCCACACGAGCCAGCTCTACGCCAAGAACATCGCCACCTTCCTGGCCCATCTCGTCAAGGCCGGCCTGCCCGCCGTGGCGGCCGACGACGAGATCGGCCGGGAGACGCTCGTCGCCACCGGCGGCCAGCTCGTCCACCCCAAGCTCCGCGAGAAACTCGGCCTGCCGCCCCTGGAAGCCTGACGGGGACTGTCCCCGCAGGGGACTGTCCCCCTTTCGCCTGATACGCCCATGACGCTCCACCAACTCCCCATCCTGCTCGCCGACGCCCTGGCCTCCCCCGAGGATCCGGCGGCCAAGTTCATCCGTCTGCTGACGGTCTTCCTGCTGGCGATGTGGGTCGGCTTCGAGGTGATCACGAAGGTGCCGCAGCGGCTTCACACGCCGCTGACGAGCGGCTCCAACGCGATCTCAGGGATCACCGCCGTGGGGGCGATCGTGGCCGCCGGCGGGATCACCGCGGCCGGCTTCGGCTTCGGCAACCTGTTCGGCCTCGTGGCGGTGGTGCTGGCGATGGTCAACGTGGCGGGCGGCTTCGTGGTGACCTACCGGATGCTGCAGATGTTCAATCCCAAGAAGAAGTAACCCTCAAGACCCCGAGCCCCGAGGCAAGCAGGCCCCGATGTCGAGCCAAGCCTGGATCAACCTGGCCTACCTGATCGCCGCGATGCTGTTCATCGTGGCCTTCAAGCTGATGAGCGGCCCCCGGACCGCCGTCCGGGGCACGTTCCTGGGCGCCGTCGGGATGGCGATCGCGATTGCGGCCGCGTTCTTCGAGGCTCCGATCCGGGAGGCGATCGCTGCCCGGGGCGGCTGGCCGATCGGGATGCTGCTGGTGGCCGGCGGGATCGGCGCCGCCATCGGGGCCACGATGGCGCTCAAGTATCCGATGACGGGCATGCCGCAGATGGTGGCCCTCTTGAACGGCTTCGGCGGGGCGGCATCGGCCTTCGTGGCGGCGGCCGAGCTCTGGAACAAGCCGCTGGTGGCCCGGCTGACGGAAGAGGGCGACGTGCTCACGACCGCGGCAGCGGCCGCCACCCGCGACCTCGCCCCCTGGACGCAGTTCTCGATCGCCACCGCCGCCGCCGGCCTGATCGGCGCCGTCACCTTCTGGGGCAGCCTCGTGGCCTTCGGCAAGCTCGAGGAACTGCCGCGGTTTAAAAAGGCCTGGACCGACCCCAACCGCCACTGGATCAACCTCGGCCTGGCGGTGCTGGTGGCGGCCCTGGCCGCGGGCGTCTGTGCCCGGCCCGAGTGGTTCCTGCTCTACCTGCTGCTCGTGGCCGCCGCCAGTGCCCTGGGGATCACGCTCACGCTGCCGATCGGCGGGGCCGACATGCCGGTCGTGATCTGCCTCTTGAACAGCTACTCGGGCCTCGCGGCGGCCGCTGCCGGGTTCGTGATCGACAACGCCGTGCTCGTGATCGCCGGCTCGCTGGTCGGGGCCAGCGGGCTGATCCTGACGGCGATCATGTGCCAGGCGATGAACCGCTCGTTGGTGGGCGTGCTGTTCGGCGGCCTGGGCACGACCGCCGCGGTCAGCGGCGACGACGTCTAC
>CAYRNG010000244.1:0-10440 GCA_964425395.1 uncultured Candidatus Kuenenia sp.
CGGGCGGGATCGCGGGCGACCCACCGTCCCCGGGCTAGCGCCCGGGGGTTATAGTAAGGCTTTCAGGATCTGTTCCCTCGCACGGATGCACCGCATGACCGCTCCCGCAGTTCCCGACCCGCTCGTCGTCTGCGAGGCGGCCGCCCGGTCCGGCGGCCGGGTGCTGCTCGACTGGGTCGGCCGCTTTCGGGCCACCACCAAGGGGCCGCGGGATCTCGTCACCGAGGCCGACTACGCCTCCCAGCGGGAGATCCGCCGGATCGTGGCCGAAGCCTTTCCCGACCACGGCTTTGTCGGCGAGGAGGCCGACGCCGGAGACGGCCAGCCTCCCTCCGGCCAGGCGGGGCACGCCGGCCGCGGCACCCGCTGGATCGTCGATCCGCTCGACGGCACGACCAACTATGTCCACGGCTTTCCGGCCTGGTGCGTCTCGATCGCGCTGGCCAGCGGCGACGACATCCTGGCCGCGACAATCTTCGATCCGCTCCGCGACGAGTGCTTCACCGCCCGGGCCGGCGGCGGAGCCCGGCTCAACGGTGAGCCGATCCGGACCGCGGCGATCACCGATCCGGCTGCCGCGGTCACGGCCCTCAGCTTCCCGCCCCACGTGGCCGCCGACGCCCCGGCCGTGGCCGACTTCCTCGCCGTCCTGCCCCACGTCCACTCCGTCCGCCGGACCGGCTCGACGGCGCTCAATCTCGCCTGGCTGGCCTGCGGACGACTCCATGCCTTCTGGGCGCGGCGGATCGCCTGCTGGGATGCGGCAGCCGGGATGCTCCTCGTCCGCGAGGCCGGCGGCGGCCTCGGGCCGTTCGCGGCGGTCGGCGACCGCATCGGCCTCGACGACCCGGCCTTCGTGGCCGCCGCCACGCCCGAACTCCTGGCCGCGATGCGGGGGCTGCTCTTCGGCCCGCGGCCGAACCAGCCCTAGCCGCGGGCTCGTCCGGTCCCGATGGTTGTGCGGATCATGCCGGTTGCGGCGGCTGGGAACTTGAAAGGTTCTGCGCAGGATCGCGGGGTAGGCTATGGATAGGTGTCCGCTCCAGCCAGCGGAGGCGTTCCTTCACCGATGATCCCCCTCCGCTCCACGCTCGTCGCCCTCTTGCTGCCGGCCCTGTTCGCCGCGGCCGTGGCCAGGCCGCAGGATGCCTCCGACCCGGCACCGGCCGGCGGCATTCGCGAGGTGCAGCCGGAACTGTATTACATGCAGGACGACGCCGGCCGGCTCGTCCCGGTGCCGGGCTTTCAATACCGCGACTTCGTCGAAATGTTCCGGATCAAGGAGGGCCTCGCCGGGCCCGCCCTGCCGCCGGCGGCCGTGCTCGAGAGCGTGGCGGTGGTGATCGACGCCCGCGACCTCGCCGCCGGTGCCGGCTCCTGCCCGGCCGAGGTCGAGTGCGTCGTCCAGCAGTCCCGCGGCGGCTGGACCGCCGTGCCCCTCGGCCTCTGGGGCCTGCTCCTCGCCGAGCCGCCCGAGCACGACGGCCCCGGCCGGATGCTCGTCGATGCCGCCCCCGATCAGGCGGGCTACCGGGCCTGGTTCGAGCCCCCCGCCAGCGGCGTCGTCGTCCGCCACACCGTCCGGCTCGTCGGCCGGCTGCCCGTCGAATCGTCCACCGGCCAGGAAGCCTTCGACCTCCGCCTCCCGGTGGCCATGGCCTCGCGAGTCGAGATCCGCACCCGCCGCACCGACGCCGTCATCAGCGTTCGGCCCGACACCGCCGGCCGGATCGAGTCGCGAGACGCCGCCGAGGAGGGAAACGTCGTCACCGTCACCGGCCTCGCCGGCGACGTCCGGATCCGGCTCGCCGATCCCGCCGCCAACCCCGGCGTGGCCGAGGCCGCGGTCGAAGCCGTCTGCGAGAGCAGCGTGCGGATCGACGGCCGGACCGCCCGGATCGAGGCGGTGCTCCGGCTTGCGAACCTGCCGGCCAGCACCGGCCGGCTGCGGATCGGGCTGCCTCCCCGGGCCACGCTCACGCGGGTGGGGGGCGGCGCGACGCTCGTCAGGCGGCTCGGCACGGCGGCCAAGCCCGTCATCGAGGTGGCCGTCGAGCGGACGGCCGATCTCCGGATCGAGGTGGACTGCGAGGAGCCGGTCGATCCGTCGGGCAACACCCCGCTCGAGCCGCTCGGCTTCGAGGTCGAGGGGATCGCGGCCTGGCGGCAGTCGGGCCGGGTGAGCCTCGTGGTCGAGGGCGACTGGCAGGCCTCGTGGGACGAGGCGACCGGCCTCCGCCGGGTCGATCCGCCCGCCGGCGAGCGGCCCGCGGGCTTCGTGGCCAGCTTTGCATACGACATTCAGCCCGCCTCGCTGCCGCTCCGGATTCGGCCCCGGCGAAGCCGGGTGCTGATCGAGCCCGAATACCGCTACCGCGTCTCGACCGCGCGGGTCACCCTCAACGGGCTGCTGCGGGTAGCGGCCCGCGGCGCGCCGGTGGGCAGCGTCACGATCGCGCTGCCGCCGGAGTGGATCGTCGAGGACGCCGGTCCAGCCGGCCTGGTCGATGCCGCCGGGGTGCGGATCGAGGGGGGCAGGGTCACGCTCCCGTTCGTGCAGCCGCTGGCGGGCGACACGACCGTGGAATTCCGAGCCACGCGGCCGCTCGATCCCGCCGCCGACCGGCTGGCCTGGGCGATGCCCGTGCCCCAGGCGGAACTGGTCGGGCCCGCGGCCGTCGTCGTCTCGTCCGATGCCGACATCGAGCTGTTGCCCGATGCGGAGGGGATCGTCGGCCTGGTGCGGCAGACCGTCGCGGACGTCCAGCCCGTCGATGCCGACCGCATCCCGCTGGCCTACCGCCTCGATGCGGCCGAGCAGGGCTCCTTCGCCGCCACCCGCCGCTTTCTGCCGCGGCGGGTGGAGGGCACGATCCTCTCCCGCGTGGTCGTGGACGAGCAGGACATCACCGTCCGGCAGACCCTCCGGCTCAACGTGCTCCATGTGCCGCTCGAGTTTCTGGAACTGGCCGTGCCCGACGCCCTGGCGGCCAACGGCACGCTCGAGGTGCGGCAGGGAGACGATCTGCTCGACACGCTCCGGCTCTCGGCCGCCTCCGAGCCCGACCCGGTGGCCGGCTCCCTCACGCTCCTGCGGGCCTTCCTGCCGATGCCCCTCCTGGGCAGCGGCGAGATCGACATCAGCTATCGCGTCGCCACCCCCGACCTGCCGCCTGAGGCCACCGCCGCTGTCGATCTGCCCCTGCCGCTGCCCGTGACCTCCGGCAGCCGTCGGCAGTCGGCCGTCGTCGAGGAGTCGGCGACGCTCACCGTCGTGGTCCGCGGCGATGCCTGGCGGCGGGACGTGGCCAGCCAGCCCGGCGGCGGTCGGCAATACACCGCCGCCAAGTCGCAGCATGTCCTGCCGCTGGCGATCTCGACCCGGCTCCGCGAGTCGGCCAGTGCCACGGTGGTCGAGGCGGCCTGGCTGCAGACGCGGCTGGTCGCCGACACCAGGGAAGACATCGCCACCTACGTGGTATCGGGGCCGGGGGGCCCGCTCGAGCTCACGCTCCCGGAAGGCACCGGCGGGGAGGCCGCGGTCGAGGTCCGGCTCGACGGCCGGCCCCTGGCCGGCATCAGCCGCCGCTCCGGCAGCTTCGTGATCGATCTCCCCGATCGGGACGGGCCCCGGCTGATCGAGGTTCGCAGTTCGGCTCCCTGGGGCGGGTCGGCCGCCGGCCTCGGTCTGCCCTGGCCGCTGCCGCTCGATGCCCCCGAGTTTTCGAGCGACGTGCTCGAGCGGCGGTTCTATCGCGAGCTGCTCCTCTCGCCGGACGATCACTTGATCGGTATGCCAACCCGGTGGACGAGCCAGCAGCGGTGGTCCTGGAACGGCCTCGGCTGGCGGCGGACGGCCATCATCCCGCCTGCCGAGCTGACGGCCTGGGTGGCCGCGACGGCCGGCTGGAGCGAGCCGCCCCCGTTCACCCTCTTGGCCGACACGCTCCCCCTCCGACAGAGCCGCTTCGTCTACGCCGGGGTCGGTTCGCCCGGCCGGGCCGCAGTCTGGGTCGTGCCCACCTGGTTCCTCGTCTTGGTGGCGTCTGGGACCGCGCTGGCGATCGGCCTGGCCCTCGTCTACCGAGTGGCCTGGCGGCAGACGCCCGTCCTGCTCGGCCTGCTGGCAAGCGCCTCATTGGTGGCCGCCGCGGCGCCGCAGGCCGCAGTGCTTGCCGCCCAGGCGGCGGTGCCGGGCGGCCTGTTGGCGGTGCTCGCCGCCGTCCTGCGGCGGTTCCTCGAACAGCCGGCGGCCCGGCCGCGGCCGGCCGTGGCGGCGGCCGCGAGCTCGCTGACCCGGACCGCGGCTCCGACGGTGTCGCTGATCGTGGCCTCGGGATCCCAGTCGGGCTCGGCTCGGGCGGCCGCGGTCGGGAGGGACGCCCCATGAGCCGCCGCGATCGGCTGGCATGCGCGAGCCGGCGACCGGCGGCGGTGAGACTCGCCGGCAGTGGGGCGGCCATCGTCGCCGTCCGGGCCCTCTTGATGCTCGCCACCGCGGGCGGCAGTGCGGCTGGCGACGACGACCTCTCCTTCGTGCGGGTCAACCTGCCGGCGGCGGCCGTCCGCGAGGTGCCCCGCGAGGAGGGGCGGTTCGTGCCCATGCCGCTGGTGGAGTTCGAGGAGGCCGTGGCCCGACTTGGACCGGCCCGCGACTCGTTGCGGCGGCCACTGGCCTCGACCGCGCGCTACGACCTGGCCCTCGATCCGGCCGGCGGCCTGAGCGGATCGCTGGCCTTCACGCTCGACTCCACCGCCGCCGGGCTGCCGGTGCAACTGCCGATCGGCGGCGCGGGCGGGGGCCGATGCACGCTCGAAACGGCCGAGGGCACGGGCGAGGCGGTGCTGTTCGGCCTGCCGGACGGCCGGGTGGCGGTGCGGACCGCCGGCGCCGGCACCTACACCACCGCTGTGCGGCTGCCAGCCACCGCTGAGCAGCGGGTGACGCTGCCGCTGGTGCCCGCCCTCTCCGCGACCGTCGAAGTCGCGCTGCCCGAGGGGATGCAGCCGTTCGTGGTCGGGCCGGCCGCCGCCGCGGCCATCGTCGAGCCGGCAGAGGCCGCCGGCCGCTGGCGGATCCTCGTCGGGCCGGTCCCGGACCTCACCCTCGTGCTCCGCGATCCGGCGGCGGCTCCCCTGGTGGCCACCTGGAACTCCGTGCTGCTGCGGGGCCGCCAGGCCGAGGTCTTGGCCCGCTGCCTGCCGGCCACCGCCTGGCCGGCGGGCCGGTTCGAACTGGAATCCGGTCCCGGCCTTCAGGTCAGCTCCGTCCTCACCGCCGGCGGCGCGGAACTCGGCTGGCGACTGGAAAACGAGCGGCTCGTAATCGACATCCCCCGCAGCCTGGCCGGTTCCCGAGAGGGGATCATCGTGACCGCGGCGGCCGCTCGCCCGCTCGCCGGCCCCCAGGCGGTGCCGACGATCCAGCCGCCGGCCGGCCAGTGGGCTGGCTGCGGCGTGCAGGTGCTCGTCGATCCGGCCTTCGCCCTCGAGCGGCTGGAGCTGGAAGAGTGCCTGGTCGTCTCCGCTGCCGCGGCCGGCTCCTGGCCGCTGCCCGAGCCGCCGGCTGCTGTCCAGGCAGGCCTCGGTGGCGCCGGCCTCCAGCCGGCCCGCCTGTTCGTCGAGCATCAGGCGGCCGGAGGCAGGGCCCGGGTGGTCGTCGGCCCGCGGGCTCCAGTGCTCGACACGGCCCGCGTGACCACCGTCGACATCTCGCCGGGCACCCTGCTCGGCCGGGCCAACTGCGACGTGCGGGTCCGATCAGGAGAGGCCTTCGAGATCGTGGCCGAGGTGGCTCCCGGCTGGTTCATCGACGCGGTCGAGCCGGTTGACTGGTCGCAGCAGACGGCCGGTGAGACTGTGGTCTGCGAGGCCGGCCCGCTCGACTGGCGGGTGGTCCGGTCGCCGCGGGGCAGCGAGCTTCGCATCGACCTGCCGCTGGCCGCCACGCCCCGCCGCAGTCTCGGCCTGCGGATCAGCGGACATCGGGCCGGGCTGCCGCTGGCCGCCGAGTTTTCCAGCGCCGACCTCGACATGATCCGGTTCCCGGGCGAGCCGGACGCCGCGGCGCTCTTGGAATTTCGGGTGGGCCCGATGGCGGTGGTCGAGGTGGCCGGGGGCGCGATGGGCCTCGAGCCTGCGACGGGCCGGCTTGCCGCCCTGGCCGGCGACACGCCCCCGCGGGCCCGGATTCGAGCCGGCGAGCGGGCCGGCAGCGTGCAGGCCCGGCTCGTGCAGCGGCGGCCGCCGGTCGAGGCCGACGTGCGGATCGCGCTCGTGGCCCGCGACGACCGGTTGGCGGAGTCGTTCACCTTCACCTGCCGGCCGGTGGCCGGCGAGCTCGATGCCCTGGCGATCCATTTCTCCGAGCCCCTCGGCGACGGCCTCGAATGGACCCTCGTCGATCCCGCCAGCGGCACGCTCGCAGCCCGCCGGTTCACGGCCGGCGGCCCCGACGGCGAGGCAGCCGCGGCGCTCGGCCTCTCGGGTGGCGAGGCCGACGCGGCCTTTGGCATCGCCGAGACCTGGCTGGTCGAGCTGCGGCCGGCGACGACGGGGGCGGTGACGGTCCGGGCGGTTCGCAGCCGGCCGTTCGAGGCGGCGGCGCCGGTGCCGCTGGCCTGGGTCGAGGCCGCCGAGCAGCCCGGGGGCGTGGTGGCCGTGCGGGGGGGCCGCGGTCGTCGGCCCGAGTTGATCAATCGCCGGCTGCGGGAGCTGCCGCCGGCGGCCGACGGTGAAGAGGCCGCGGTCGTCGAACTCGCCTATGGTCCGCTGCCGAGCATGCGGGGCGGAGACGGGCTGGCCGCGGCCGACCTCCTGCCGCCGGCCGCCGTGGGGGGCGCCCGCGCCTGGGCTTGGCAGGAGGTCACGCGGTGTTGGTGCCACGACTCCGGCCAGCTCGAGTGGGAGGCCCGCATCGATCTCGAGAACCAGGGCCGCGAGGAGGTCACGATCACGGTGCCGGCGGGGCTCGCCGTCGAGGGCGTCAGCGTGGGTGGCACGGCCGTCGTCGGGGACCTGGTGGCGGCCGTGGATGGCGGCAGCCTGGCGGTGCCGTTGACCGCCCGGCGGGGCCGCACGTTGGTGGTCGTCCGCGGCTCGGGCAGTCGGCCGGCCGGCCTCGGCTGGTGGAGGATCGGGGCGGTCTCCTGCGGGATCGACGTGCCCGTGCTCGAGCGGGAGGTGCACCTGCTGCTGCCCCCCGGGCTGACGGTCGCCGGTGCCGGAGAGGCCGGCGGCGACTGGGCCGCCCGGCTGTTTGCGGCGGGCCCAGAGCCCTCGGTCACGACCGTGGGCGGGTTTCGCGACTGGCCGATCACGGCGGCCACCCGGGGCGGAATCTCCGAGGCGGTGGTCGTCCGCCGCGGCCTGGTCACCTCCCTGGCGATCATCGCGGGGGCGGTCGCATTCCTGCTGGCCTGCCTGATCGCAGGCCGCAGCGGGCTGGCGGTGGTCGTGGGCTGCGTGCTCGCGGCGGGCGGAGCGCTGTGGTTCGAGGCCCCCTGGCACGCGGTGCCGCGGGCCATCTGGTGGGCAGGCATCGCGGGTGTCTGGGTGGCCGGCTGCCGGATCCAGCTCCCGGCCGCGACCGCCACGGCCCTGTTCGTGAGTGCGGTCGTCTTCGGCCCGGCGGCGCTGGCTCAGGACGCCGGGGCCGATGGCAGCCTGGCAGTCCCTGGCGGTAAGGCGACCGCCGCTCAAAACCCCGCGGAGCCCGCTGCCGCAGCCTCCGCCGAGCCGGCTGCGGCTCGAGCTCCCCGGCCGCTGCGGGTGTTTGTCACGCCGGGATCGAATGGCGGCACGGCGCTTGTGCCCGAGCGGCTCTTTCGCCGGCTCGCCGAGGACGAGTCTGGCGGCGAGGCGACGCCGGTTCGGGTGTTGGCCGCGGTCGTGATCGCCGACCCCGGGGGGGGGAGCTGGCGGATCGGGCTCGACATCGACGCCGATCAGGGGGGCACGCTCCTGCTCCGCCAGCCGCCCGGCGTCGCGGCCTGGGAACTCGGCTCCGAGCCCGTGCCGCCCGGCGTCTCGATCCTGCCAACTTCCGAGGCTTCCGAAGTGCGGCTCTTGGCCACGGCTCCCGGGCGGCAGCGGGTCTGGCTCCGCTGCCTGCCGGTCACCATCCGCCAGGGCGACCTCGACGTGGCCGAGATCGGCCTGCCGCCGGCCGCCCGGGTGACGCTCGAGATCGGCCGGGCCGGCGATCCCGAGCGGGCCAAGGCCTGGCAGTGCGACCTGGCCAGCGGCGGCGGCTGGCTGCCGGCCGCCGGCTCCGCTGCCGGCTTCGACGTGTCTGGAGCCGAGCGGGTGCGGATCGTGCGGCCCGCCGATGCCCGCGACCGCCTTGCCTCCGAAGTCCGCTCGGCCGTCAGCTTCAACGACATCGACTGGCTGGCCGGACGCAGCCGTCTGACGGCGACATTCGACGTGGGCCGCGAGCGGGAGATCGTCCGTAGCGTGGTGGTGCGGGCCGACCCCGACCTCGAGCCGCTCCCGCCGGCCGCCGGGTCGCGGCCCCTGCCGCTCGGGGACGGCCGCTGGCTGCTGTCCCGATCGCAGCCACGGGCCGGCCAGGCCCGGTTCACGATCGAATTTTCCCGCCGCCTGCCCGATGCCGTGGGCGTGTTCGAGGTGCCGGCGGCCTGGCTGGAGGGCGTGGGCAACGACGTCCGCACCGTCCGCCTCCGGCCGGCGGCCGGCCTCGAGGCCGAGGTCGATTTGCCGCTGGGGATGACCGCGGTGCGACCGCGGGCAGAGGACGGACCGGCCACGACCTCGGTCTGGCGGTGCGATGCGGTCGCCGGCGGGGAGGCGACGGCCGGCGGCCTGCCGGTCCGGCCGCGGATCAGCGTTCGCCGCCGGGAGCAGAAGCTGCGGGGCAGCCAGGACCTGGCCGTCGAGTTCGCCGTCGATCAGGTGCGGCTCAAGCTCGACTGTCAGCTCGAGGCGGCAACCCTGCCGCTGGTCGAAGTGCCGGTGGACGTGCCGCCGGCCGCGGTCATCGACCGCGTCACCGTCTGGCGGGAGGTGGCGGCGGACGATGCCGCCCCCCGGTCCGAGGCGGTGGACATCGTCTGGTCGCGGGTGGCCGCCGAGCGGATCGTCGTGGTCTGTCAACAGCCCGACACCGGCCGGTTCCGACTCGAGCTCGACGCCCGACTGCCGATTCGCCCCGCGGTCCGGGGCCGGCTGCCCTTGGCCCGGATCGGGCCGCCGCTCGAGCTGCCCCTCGCGGTGCGGCCCCGCAGCCTGCCGCCGCTGGCGGTCGAACTCGGCGGGGATGGCGCGGGCCCGCTGAGCGAGCGGCTGGAACTGGCCGCCGGCGAGCCGGGGCCAAGCTACCGGCTGGTGGAGGATGCCCTTCCGCCTCCGGCGGCAGAGCCTGTCGAGCGGCCGCTGCGGGCGGCGGACGAGGCCGGGCGTGCCGCGGTCGAACTCACGGCGGTCGATCTGGCCATCGATCCGCGGGGCCGCTGCTGGGGGCTCGTGCGGTTCGAACTGGTGGCCCCGCAGCCGGTGATCACGCTGCGAATGCCGACCGGCCTGCGGCTGTTCGACGTCCGGGTGGATGGCCGCGAGGCAGTCGCCATGCCGCGGGGTGGCGATGCCTGGGACCTGCGGCTCCACGACATCGCCTGGCCGCGGACGGTGGTGGCCGTGATCGCCGGGACCGTGGGGCCGCGGCTCGATTCGGCCGGCCCGATCCGCCTCGAGCCGCCGCGGATCGACGGCCTGGCGGCGGGGCGGGTGACCTGGTCGCTCGATACGCCGGCAGGATTCGAGATCCGGGTCTCGGAGCCGGCCCGGGTGCTCGGCGACGAGGAATGGGCCGAGCTCGTCGGGGCCGAACGGCGGCGGCACGAGGAAGCCTTCGCGGCGGCGATCGCCACCGTGGCCGAACGCGATCTCGGTCGGCTCCAGGCCTTCGCTGCCGACCGCCGGCAGGGGACCCGGCCGACCGGAGAGCAGACCTGGTATGCAGCCTGGCGGGAATCGCATGCCGGCGAGCCGGTCCAGACGCGGCTCTTGGCCGGCAGCGACGGCAGCCTCACGATTCGGGCGGTGCCTGGCGAAGGCCGGGCCGGCGGCCGCGGACTGGCGACCGCGCTGCTCGTCGGCCTGGTGCTGGCCGGCTGGCGGCTGGCCGTCCGCGGGCCGCAGTTCTGGCGGCGGCTCCTGCCGGTTATCCATCGCTGGTGGTGGGTGGGCTCTGGATTGGCCTGGCTCGTCTTGCTCGAGCCCAAGCTCCCGGGCTGGCTGCTCCTCGCGGTCGGCCTCTGGCTGGCCCGGCCGATCCTGCTGGCCCGGTCGCCCCCGCGCGGGCCCGACCCCGACGAAGCCAGCGGCGAGAGCACCCGCACCTACGCCTCCACCTGACGCTTGCTCGGGGACTGTCCCCGCCGCGGGGACTGTCCCCTTTCATGTCCCCGCCGCGGGGGC
>CAYRNG010000245.1:0-4281 GCA_964425395.1 uncultured Candidatus Kuenenia sp.
TCCGGCCCTGTTGCGCCCGGGCCGCTTCGACCGCCACGTGCTCGTCGATCGCCCCGACGTCCGCGGTCGGGAGGCGATCCTCCGGGTCCACATCGCCAATGTGAAGCTCGACCCCAAGGTCGATGTCGGCCAGATCGCCCGGATCACCTCCGGCTTCGTGGGGGCCGACCTGGCCAACCTCGTCAACGAGGCGGCCCTGCTGGCGGCCCGCAACGACAAGCAGGCCGTGGGGATGGACGAATTCAACGAGGGGGTCGAGCGGGTCACCGCAGGCCTTGAAAAGAAGCGGCGGGTGATCCACGAAGACGAGAAGAAGCGGGTGGCCTACCACGAGGCGGCCCACGCCCTGGTGGCCTACTCCCTGCCCAACACCGATCCCGTCCACAAGGTGTCGATCATCCCCCGCGGCCTGGCAGCCCTGGGCTACACGATGCAGCGGCCGGAGGACGACCGCTACCTGCTCACCCAGAGCGAACTCGAGAGCCGAATCCAGGTGCTCCTGGCCGGCACGATCGCCGAGGAGATGATCTACGCCGATGTCTCGACCGGCGCCCAGAACGACCTCGAGCGGGCCAGCGAGATCGCCCGGGCGATGGTGATGGACTACGGGATGAGCCGGCTCGGGCGGGTCAACTACCGGGAAAGCAACCGGTCGCCGTTCCTGGCAGCCGCCGGGGCCGACCTGCCCGCCGCCCGCAGCCACAGCGAGCAGACCGCCCGGGAGATCGATCAGGAGGTCCGCCGGATCATCGATGCCGCGATGGAGAGCGTGCGGGGCATCCTCGAGGCCCGCCGGGGGGCGCTCGAGGCGGTGACCGGCCGGCTGATGGAGAGCGAGGTGATCGACGGCTCGGAGCTCCGCGGCCTGGTGGAGGCCTCGACCGGCAGCCCGCAGCTGGTGCCGGGCACGGCCACCGACCGCCGCCCCCCCTGGCCCGCCGCCGGCGAGCCCCCTGAGGCATCTGCCGCCGCCGACGGCTAGGCGGCCTGGCCGGCATGACCAGCCTGGCCGGCATGACCAGCCTGACCGGCCGGTCAGGTCGATTTGGCAACCTCTGTTGGCCGATTCTCCTCTCTGGACCGCCGCAGGGGCGGACCTCCAGGCCCTGCCATTTCGCTGCCGGCACGACACCGGCCGACAACAACCATGTGGAAAAGCTTCGTCCTCGCCGCAGGCATCTTCGCCTGCGTGCTCGGCGTCGAGATGCTGCTCATCGACTCGGCCGTCGTCGTATCGCTCGGCGGTGGCAACGCCTCCAGTTTCCGGGCCCCCGACTGGCTGCCCTGGACGCTCCTCTCGGTGGGCGCCGCCACGATCCTCCACTACTGCCACCTGCCGCGGTCGAGCCAGCCGGTGGCCAGCCCACCGCATCGCTACCACTGAGCCTGTGGCGAGTTAGCCGGCGGGGCCGGGGCCGGTTACCCTGAAGTAGACCCGGAGCGAGCCCTGTCATGTCCGTCGCGACCGTGAGCATCGTGACCGCGACCAAGCCCGCTCGCGACACCGTCCTCTACGACGGCAAGTGCCGGTTCTGCCGGGGCCAGATGGGGATCCTCAGGAGGCTCGACCGCGCGGGTCGGCTGGAGCTTGTGTCGCTGCACGACCCTCGAGTGGCCCACGACTTTCCCGAGATTCCGCCAGAGGATCTCTTGCAGGAGATGTTCGTGGTGGACCGCGCGGGCCGAGCCCACGGAGGCGTAGCGGCCTGGCGGCTGCTCAGCCGCCGGCTGCCGCTCCTCTGGCCGGCGGCGATCCTCCTCCATCTGCCGGGCAGCCTGCCGCTGTGGAACTGGCTCTACCGTCTCATCGCTCGCAACCGCTACCGGTTCGCCGGCACGTGCGAGGAAGGCACCTGCCGACTCCACTGAACCAGCCTCCCGGGCCCAGCCGGAGAGCGAATGGCCGGTGAGGCGGTGGCACTGGCAGGGCGTCGTCAACTGGCCGGCGGGATACAATCCCGCCGCTACGGGGCGGGCGGTTTGGCCGATCGATTTGGCAGCGTCGTTGCCGCAACGTAGCCGCGGGTTTGTTACCCGCGGGCAGCGCGGCGCGGCTAACCGAAACCGGTGGCACTGGCAGGGCGTCGTCAACTGGCCGGCGGGATACACAGGCTTTGCCTGCCCGTCAGGGTCATCCCGCCGCTACGAGTGCGGCTCAGGAGTCTTCCGACCCGTCGCCCTCAACCCGGCCATCCAGCTCCTTGAGCAGGCGGGTCATCGTGTTGGCATGCACGCCGAGCAGCTTGGCGGCGTTGGCCTTGTGGCCACGGGTCACGTCGAGGGCCTCCCGGATAGCCCGCTCGCGAAGCTTGGCCAGGTCGAGGCAAGGGAGCCGGCCAGAGCCAGCCATCCGGGCAGACGACTTCACGGGCACCGCCGGCTCCACCTGGAGCACGTACGCCTGCTCGATGACATGCTCGAGTTGCCGCACGTTCCCCGGCCACCCGAACGAACAGAACTCCGCCAGGGCCTCCGGCGACGGCTCCCAGGCCGGCTGGTGATACCGGTCGGCGAATCGCTGCGAGAAGAACTCGACGAACGAGGGGATGTCTTCCGGCCGCTCCCGGAGCGGCGGCACCCGCAGCTCGATCATGTTGAGCCGGTAGTAGAGATCCTCGCGGAAGGTGCCCTTCTCAACCTCTTGCTCGAGATCGCGGTTCGTGGCGGCCACGATCTGGACGTCGATCGGCACCGGCTCGGTGGCCCCGACCGGGAGCACTTCCCGCTGCTGGAGAACCCGCAGCAGTTTGGGCTGCAACTCGGCGGGCATCTCGCCGATCTCGTCGAGAAACACCACGCCCCCTTCGGCGGCCCGAAAGATGCCGAGCGACTTGCCGGCAGCCCCCGTGAAGGCCCCCTTCTCATGGCCGAAGAGCTGGCTCTCAGCGAGCGAGGGGGTGAGCGCAGCGCAATTGACCGGCACGAAGGCCTTGTTTCGACGGGGGCCGCTGCGGTGGAGGAGCCGAGCCCAGAGCTCCTTGCCGGTGCCGGTCTCGCCGCAGACGAGCACGGTGCACTCGACATCGGCGGCCCGCTCGATCGACTTGGCGATCCGCCGCATGGCCGGATTCGAGCCGAGCACCCAATTGGTCTCGAGCATCGGCTCGGCCACGCAGGTAGCCGTCGCGACGTCTTCCACGATGGCCGGATCGAGCGATCCCCCGCGCGGGTTTCGCCCCGCGGCATCAGCTGCCCGGAAGCTCAGTGGCCGGATTGACATGAATCGCAACCTTTCTTCAGTGACAGGGCCGACAATCCATCCAAGAAAAGTCCAGCATCCGCCTGAGAACTTCGCTTTAAGTATCTCGCCTCGGGGTTCGGAATGCAACAGCCCGCTCAGGGAGCTGCACGAAATTCCAAAATTTCCCGAAGGCCCAATTTTTCCAGGGAAAAAAGGCTTCAGGGCCCCTCCCCGGCCTCCGGGGCAGCCCCCAGAAACACGAGGTGCTGCCAGGGCAGCCGGTCGAACTCCCGGACGACTCGGAATCCCGCCGGCTCGAGCTCGGAGCGGATCTGGGCCTTGGTCATCTTGTGGAGCGGCTTGATAGGCACCGCCGGGTCCTCGCCGCGGAACTCGGCCAGCACGAGTTGCCCCCCCTCGGCCAGGCTCTCCCGGATCCGGGAGAGCATCTGCTCGGGATGAGAGAACTCGTGATACACATCCACGCAGAGCACCATGTCGACCTCCCCGCTGGGCAGCCGGGGGTCGATGAATGTGCCCAGGATCGGCCGGATGTTCGTGAGCCCCTCCTCGGCCGCCCGGCGGGCGAGCATCCGGAGCATCTCAGGCTGGATGTCCACCGCATACACGATCCCCTCGGGGCCGACGCGGCGGGCCAACTCGAGCGTGTAGAAGCCGTTGCCGCAGCCCAGGTCGCAGATCCGCTGGCCCTCCTTCACCTCCAGCGCCTCGAGCAGGAGCCGGCAGTCCTCCTCCCGCTGCCGGCTCTCGCGAACCAGCCACGGGGCGCCCGTGTAGTGCATCGTCTGGGCGATCTCGCGGCCCATGTGGTGGGTCGCCGGCGGTGGGATCACGGCCTCGCGATCGACGTCCATGTCGATGGCCGGCGGACGGGCGACCGCTGTCGCGACGAGCGGAAACAGCAGGACGAATATGGCGAACCGCATCTCAGCAGTATACGCCGCTCATAAAAACCCCGGGCGCAAGCCCGGGGATCTCATAGAAGCCCCGGGCGCAAGCCCGGGGACGGTGGGAGAGAGTGCCGCCCCGCCCGCCCTCAGGCGGCGGCCTGGGCCTCATCGGCGACCGCACCTGGGGCC
>CAYRNG010000246.1:0-2476 GCA_964425395.1 uncultured Candidatus Kuenenia sp.
CCCCGCCGCTCCGGGGGGCCATCGCCCCGCTGTCCGACGGGTTGGAACCCCGCGGCTACGTTCCGCCTCCGCGGCCGCTACCGTCGGTCCGCCAAACCACCCGCCTCGTAGCGGCGGGTTTTTAACCCGCCGGCCGGTTGACGATGCGTTTCCAGTGCCGCCGATTCCGGTCGGCATCGCCCCGCTGTCCGACGGGTTGGAAACCCGCGGCTACGTTCCGCAATCGAGCCGCCAGGTCGCGCTCGCGGCGGCGCTTCTACAGACCCGCCCCCACCTACGAGGCGTGGCCCAGGAGCCAGGCGAGGAGCCCCTTCTGGAGGTGCATCCGGTTGGCAGCCTGGGTGAGCACCACGCTCTTCGGGCCGTCGATCACCCCGTCGGTCACCTCCTCGCCGCGGCGGGCCGGCAGGCAGTGCATGAAGACGGCGTCGGGGCAGCGAGCCAAAAGGGCCTCGTTGACCTGGTAGGCGGCAAAGGCCCGCTGGCGGGCGGCCCGCTCCTGCTCCTGCCCCATGCTCGCCCAGACGTCGGTGTAGACCGCCGCCGCGTCCTTGACGGCCGCGGCCGGGTCGGTCGTCTCCTCGATCTCCGCGGCCGGAAGGATCTCGCGAAGGTGGGCCCGGAAGGCGTCGTCGAACTGGAAGCCCTCGGGAGCCGCCAGCACGAACCGCATCCCGACCAGGCCGCAGACCACCGCCAGCGAGCGGGCCACGTTGTTGCCGTCGCCCACGAACGTGAGCGTGAGCCCCTGCACCCGGCCGAGCTCCCGGCGGAGCGTGTAGATGTCGGCCAGCGCCTGGCAGGGATGGGCCAGGTCGGAGAGGCCGTTGATCACCGGGACGCCCGCCACCGCGGCCAGCTCCTCGATCGTGTCGTGCCGCTTGGAGCGGCAGACGATCGCATCGACGTAGCCCCCGAGCACGCGGCCGAAGTCGGCGATGCTCTCCCGCGAGGAGGCGAACCCCGAATCCTCCCCCAGGAACAGGCTCGCGCCGCCGAGGGGGGGCATGGCCGCCTCGAAACTGACCCGCGTCCGCAGGCTCGGCTTCTCGAACACGAGCGCCAACACGCGGCCCGGCAGGAGGGCATCTCGCCGGCCGGCCGCATACTTCTCCTCGAGGTCGCGGGAGACGGCGAAGATCGCCTCCACCTCGGCGGCCGAGAGGTCCTCGGGAACGATCAGGTGCCGCATCGCCGGAACCCTCCGCTCACTGCCGACCGGCCACGTCGAGGATCGCCGCGGCCAGCCGGTCGCAGCCCTCCTCGATCTCGGCCGGGGAGATGGTCAGGGCCGGCAGCAGCCGGATCACATTGCCCTGGGTGCAGTTGATCAAGAGCCGCCGGTCGAGGCAGGCCTTGACCACGGCCGCCCCGTCGAAGGCCAGCTCGACGCCGATCATCATCCCCAGGATGCGGACCTCGCGGATCGCGTCGCACCGCTCGGCAAGGGCCCCGAGCCGCTCCCGGAAGGCGGCAGCGGCCCGCTCGACGTTGGCCAGGAGCCCCTCCTCCTCGATCATCCGGATCGCGGCCACGCCGGCGGCCGCGGCGATCGGGTTGCCGCCGAAGGTGGCGGCGTGCATCCCGGGCCGAAGATGGCGGGCATGCTCGGCCGTGGTCAGCAGCGCCCCGCCCGCGATCCCGGCGCAGAGGCTCTTGGCGAGAGTCATCACGTCGGGCACCACCCCGAACCGCTGGTGGGCAAACCAGTCGCCCGTCCGGCCGCAGCCGCACTGCACCTCGTCGAACACCAGCAGCAGGTCGCGCTCGTCGCAGATCCGCCGCAGCCCCTCCAGGAACCCCGCCGGGGCGGGCACCACGCCCCCCTCGCCGAGGACCGGCTCGATCATGATCCCGCCGGTCTTGTCGTCGATGAGCCGCTCGACCGCCGCCAGATCGCCGTGGGGGGCGAACTGGAAGCCGGCCACCATCGGCCCGAGCCCCTCGTGGTATTTGGGCTGGGCGGTGGCCGAAACGCTCCCCATCGTGCGGCCGTGGAAGCCGCCCTGGAAGGTGATGATCTTGTACCGCCGGCCGTCGGTCCGCAGCCGGACGAGCTTGATCGCCGCCTCGTTGGCCTCGGTGCCCGAGTTGCAGAAGAAGGCCTGGCCGCCGAAGGATCGCTCGGAGAGAAGCCTGGCCCACTCCCCCTGCGGCTCGATGTACCAGGTGTTGGGCACGTGGATCAGCCGGGCCACCTGCTCCTGCACGGCCCGCACGACCGGCGGCGGGCAGTGGCCCAGCAGGTTGCAGCCCCAGCCGGGAAAGAGGTCGAGATACTCGGCCCCCTCGGCATCCCAGACCCGCGAACCCTCGCCCCGCACCAGGCAGACGGGGTTGCGGCGGTAGTTGGGCACCACGTAGCGGTCGAAGGTGTCGATCACCGCCTGGGTGGCGGGGCCGACGGCGGGGGCGGGGGTCTCGAGCATGGCCATGGGGAGGCTCCTCGGGCGGAGAGGCGGGGGGTCAGCCACCC
>CAYRNG010000247.1:0-4000 GCA_964425395.1 uncultured Candidatus Kuenenia sp.
CGTCGCGCGAGTCCAACGAGACCCCCCGTCCGGGAGCCCCGGCACCTCATAAAACCCCCGGGCGCGAGCCCGGGGACCCTATAAAACCCCGGGGCGCGAGCCCGGGGACGGTGGGAACGCCAACCACCCCGCCAACCACCCCGCAAGACGCCCAGAGCACGGCCACCCTGGAGCGGCGGGAGCCCGCCGGGCGTAGAGCCAGCCGCTCAGGGCTGGTGGTGGGAGGCGCCGATGGCGGAGTCGTCGGGATCGACGCCGGCAGCCACCTGGCCGGCGCGGTTGCGGTAGAGATGGGCGTCGCGGTGGAGAAAGTCGGCGTGCCGCCGCTCGAAGTGGCCGTCCTCGAAGAGGATGTAGTGGAAGCCGTCGGGATGGTTGTTGCTCTTCTCGCAGCACTCTGCCGGGGCGTCGGCCAGGATCGGATGGGAGGCCCGGCGGAGGTTCGTGTTGGGCTGCAGCCGCCCGTCCGCAGACCGGTGCCCGAGCGTGTAGCCGAAGTCGCCCCCCATGATCCGGACAAGCTCGTCGAACCGGGGCGTGCCCACCGCCGCCTCGAGCTCCTCACGGCTGGGCACCCGGAAGGATCCGCTCCGGGCAAGCTCCGAATCGGGCACCACGAGCAGGCCGTCGTCGGCGAGGATCCGGTGCTCCGAGACGAGCGTGGGGGCGAACAGCCCGGCCCGGGAAAGCGGTCCGCCGTCCGGCGGCGTGGGGTAGACACGATGGCTCTCGGCATAGCCCTGCAGGGCTCCCGAGACCCGCTGCAGGTTCCGCTCCACCCGGCGGGCCCGCGACTCGATGATCGCGTCGGAGACCAGCGGCACCACCAGGATGCAGGCGGCCAGCGCCGAAGCCGCGAGCAGGAACCGATCGAGCCAGACCCGGCTTCCGGCCGGGGCCGACTCGCGGGCCGGCGACATCTTCGGCCCCGCCTCCGGCCGCAGCGGAACGGTTTCCGATTCAGCCGCCACCTGGCTCGACACGAAGGCCAGCGTCCGGGCCGCCAGGCCGGCGGGGGCGGGCAGGGTCGCCCGATCGCGGGCCAACGGGGCCACGGCGCCGCGCAACAGCTCCAGATCCCTCCGCAGGCCGCCGGCCTGTGCCGGATCGGCCAGCGCCGCCTCGACGGCTCGAGCCTCGCCCTCGTCGAGGGCATCGAGGAGATATCCGATCAGTTGCTCTCTCATGGCGGCGATTCACCCTCCAAAATGGCTCATGACCTTCGGGCTCTTCATCTCACTCCGCCTCCCCGACTCCCGCTCCCGACTGCTGCCACGACTCGTTGAGCTTGAGCAGGGCCGAGTGGAGCCGACTCTTGACGGTGCCGACGGGAATCCCGAGCACATCGGCTGCCTCGCGGTATTTCATGCCCTGGTGATAGACGAGCACGAGCGTCGCCCGAAGCGGCTCGGGCAGCTCGTCCACCGCCGACCGCACCCAGTCGCGGGCCTCGGCATCCTGGAGCTGCTCGGCGGCGGTGCGGCCGTTGCCGGCCAGCATCTCGACGAGGGCACCCACGTCGTTCTCGCCACCGGCGCGGTTGTCGAGGCTCACCATCCGGTGCCGCTTGTTCCGCCGCTGGGCGTCGATGGCCTGGTTGGTGGCGATCGTGTAAAGCCACGGTCGAAACCGCCTTCCTTCCTCGAAGTGATCACGCTTGAGGTGCACCTGCAGGAAGGTCGCCTGAAACACATCCTCGGCCATCTCGGCGTTCCCGAGATAGCGCCTCAGATAGTTGAACAGCTCGACCTCGTACCGATGCACCAGCGACTCGAAGGCCGCCGGATCGCCGTCCACGCAGCACCGACGGAGGAGTTCCTCGTCGGATGGACCGTCTCCGCCCCCCTTCCCCGCAGGAGGGGGATCGTGACGGCTGACGGTGCGTGACTCGTGCAGATCCATGAGTGGATACGCGGCCGGCCCCGAAATGGTTCGCCGGCCGAGGCTCCCGCAGCCCTGGTCCGGAACTCCCGGGAGTATATCCCCCGCCGCGGCCTTTGCCCCGCCCCGGGCCGGCATCGGGAATTGACATTTCCGGCCCGGCGGCCGAGATTCGCGGGCTTCCATGGCCGCTTCGCACCGCTACCGCTGGGCCACACCGGGCGACATCAACGCCTTCTTCGGGCTCTCGCTCGACAATCTGGCCGGCCTGGTGCTGACCGTCTCCCTGCTGGGGGTGGTGTTCGGCTATCCGGCCGAATTCGCCCTCGGCCACTTGGTCCCCGGCACGGCGGTGGGCGTGGTCGTGGGCGACCTGTTGTTCACCTGGATGGCCTTCCGGCTGGCCCGCCGGACCGCCCGGACCGACGTCACCGCCATGCCCTTGGGCCTGGATACGCCGAGCACCTTCGGGATGGTGTTCTTCGTGCTCGGGCCGGCCTTCCGGGCCGCCCTCGACGGCGGCCTGGCCGAAGAGGCCGCCGCCCGCCACGCCTGGCACGTGGGGATGTGCTCGATCGTGGCCAGCGGCTTCTTCAAGCTGGCCTGCGCTCCCGCGGCCGGCACGATCCGCCGGATCGTGCCCCGGGCCGGCCTGCTCGGCAGCCTGGCGGCCATCGCCCTGGCGCTGATCACCTTCCTGCCGATGCTCGAAATCGTCACCTCGCCGCTGGCGGGCCTGGTCTCGCTGGGCATCATCCTGGCCACGCTGACGGCCCGGATTCCCTTCCCATTGAGAATTCCCGGAGCCCTGGCCGCCCTGCTCATCGGCGGCGGAATCCAATACGCGGGCGGCTGGGCCGGCTTCATCCCGGCCGGCGAGGCCCACGCGGCCATCGACCCCATGGCCGCCCTCTGGCCGACCGAATGGCTGCGGGCCCTCAGGCTCGAGTGGCTAGCCGCCTGGCCAGACACCGTCCGCTACCTGCCGATCGTGATTCCCTTCGCCCTGGGCACGGTGATCGGCGGCATCGACTGCACCGAGAGCGCGGCGGCGGCCGGCGACGAGTATCACACCGGACGGGTGATCACCGTCGAGGCCCTGGCCACGATCGTGGCGGGAGCCTGCGGGGGAGTGATCCAGACCACGCCCTACATCGGCCATCCGGCCTACAAGGCGATGGGGGGCAGGGCGGCCTACACCCTGGCCACCGCCGCCTTCATCGGCCTGGCCGGCCTGACCGGCAGCTTCGCCTGGCTCTACCAGGCGATTCCCGGTCCGGCAATCCTCCCCGTGCTCGTCTTCATCGGCCTCGAGATCACGGCCCAGAGCTTCCACGCCACGCCCGAGCGTCACTACCCGGCCGTGGCCGCCTCCTGCATCCCGGCCCTGGCCGCCCTCACCAAGATTCAGACCGACAAGCTGCTGGCCGCCGGCGCCCGGCCGGAGGGGGTGCTCGCCGCGGAGCTGTTCTCGATCCGGTTGCTGGCAGCCGGGTTCATCGTCACGAGCCTCCTCTGGGCCGGGCTGGTGGCGGCGCTGATCGACCGGAAGCTCGGCGTCGCCGCCCTCTGGTGCCTCACCGCCGCCGCCCTGGCGGCCTGCGGCGTGATCCATTCGCCCTTCGCCGACGGCCGGCTGTTTCTTCCCTGGGCCGCCGGCGAGCTGCCCCCCGAGGCCGCCGGCCGCGGGCCGCTCGTGATGGCCGGAGCCTACCTGCTCCTGGCCGGCCTGTTCGCGGCCTGGGCCGCCTGGCAGCGTCCCGGCCGGGCTCACTCCAGCCCGTAGGCGCCCGCCATCGGGATCCCGATGCCGCCGAACTGCGTCCGCGACAGGAACCGCGGCTCGAGGTTGAAGGTCACGCCCACGTTGTTGCGGCTGTAGTCGATGTTGAACCCGAAGGTCATCAGGAACGACTCGCCGATCCGCACGAGTTGAAACTGCTGGCCGATGTTGTTGCCGGTGAGATCGAGGGCCGAGCCGAAGGAGCTTGCCCACTTGGGGCTCATCCGATACGTGTAAGAGCCGACCAAGACGGAGGCCTCGACCGGGCCACCGAACTGGTTGAAACCGAGGAACAGGCTGCCCCGGGGGGTACGGTTCAAAAGCGCGCCCACCGTG
>CAYRNG010000248.1:0-2861 GCA_964425395.1 uncultured Candidatus Kuenenia sp.
GCGCAGCCGAAGTGGCAGGCCTGCCGCTCGGCGAGCGACTTGCCCTTCTGGTGGCCGATCACCATCACCTTGTGCTGGTCGAGCTTGGCGAAGCCGGTCAGCATCGCCGGATCGTCGCCGTAGGCCCGGTCGCCGTGGAGCTCGACGAACTCGTTGAACACCAGCGAAAGATAGTCGCTCGTCTTGGGGCGGTCGGGATGACGGGCGATCTCCACCGTCTGCCAGGGATCGAGCTGCCCGAAGACCTCCCGCTGCACCTCCACCAGCTCCCGCCGCAGCGTCCCCAGCTCCGCCTCCCGGCGGGCCGCGAGCGGGGCGGCCTCGAGCTCGGCGATCCTGTCCTCGATCTCGTAGATCGGCTTTTCGAGCGGCAGGCGATGGAGTCCGGCGGCCATGCGGAGGATGTCCTGAGAGGGGGGATGCGAACGACGAGAAACCAAGATTTTCCCGCGGCTAGGGGCCCTGAGTCAATCGGAAAACGGTGGGGGGGAGCCGCGGGTTTTTGAGCCGCCGCGACAAGGCGGGTCGAGGGAGGGGTTGCCCGTGCTATCTCGACGGCGTTGGAAACCGAAGCGCAGGCAGGATGCCGAAGCGAGGTTTCCATCGAGCGAGCGAAGCACAGGATGTGCGTAGCGAGCGTCCGGCGAGATGGCACGGGCAACCCCGACCCACGGAAGGGGCCGCCTGAACCGGCCGGCGGGATGGACAGGCTCTGCCTGCCCGCAGGGTCATCCCGCCGCTACAGGGGGCAACCCAGCTTTCCCAAACTACCGCTCGCGTTCCGAATTTGACGATTGGTCGAAGTTTGCGGCCTGGGGGGCCGATATCCCAGATGCTGCCGCGGCGTTTCGGGTGCCGGCACGGAGCCGGGGGGGGCTCGGTGCCGGAATGGGCCTTCGTTCGAGGGCCATCAATCGCCCGAGACGCCGCGGCCGCACCTTCACGACGTGTCCGACGAACCCTGCGGCCCCCCGCTTTGCACCGCATCCTCAAGACCACCTGGGCAGTCCTCACGAGCCTCACGCTCGTGGCCTCCGGGTGTGCGCCGCGGCAGCCCTTCTACTTCTTCGAGGATGGCGACCTCTCGCACTACGTGGGGGCGATCCAGAAGCTCGAATACCCAGACGCCTGCCAGGAGCCACTCGACGAGGCAGCCGGGGCGAGCGAGCCCTTGACCCTCTCGAACCCCGCCTTCGACGAGATCTGGGAGCTCACCCTCGAGGAGGCGGTCCGCACGGCGCTCGAGAACGGCAAGGTGCTCCGCAACCTGGGGGGCCGGTTCGCGAGCTTCGGCGGCCCCCGGCCCCAGACTGGCGAGCCGGCCGTGTCGCTGCTCACCGCCCCCACCCTGACCCCCACGATCTACGACCCGGCCATCGTCGAGACCGATCCCTTCCGCGGCGTCGAGAGCGCCCTGGCCCTGTTCGACGCCCAGGTGTCGAGCTCGCTCACCTGGGAACGGCAGAACCGGCCCCAGAACATCGGCGGCGTGGGCACCTTCATCTTCCAGCAGAAGTTCCTGGGCGACACCGGCAACTGGACCAGCGGAATCCAGAAGCGGACCGCCACCGGTGGTACCTGGGGGTTCTCCAACCAGACCCTCTACGACAACAACAATTCGCCGATCCGGCAGCCGGGCGTGCCCTCGACCTGGACCACCAACTACGACTTCACCTTCGCCCAGCCGCTCCTCCAGGGTGCGGGCGTGACCTACAACCGGATCGCCGGCCCCGACTTTTTCGACAATGTGTTCGGCCGGCCCAACTTTCGCGGCGTGCTCCTGGCCCGGATCAACGCCGACATCTCGCTGGCCGACTTTGAGGCGGGGGTTCGCAACCTCGTCAGCGACACCGAGCAGGCCTACTGGGAGCTGTACTTCGCCTACCGCAACCTGGAGGCCCGCAAGGCCGGCCGGGATAGCGCGCTCGAGGCCTGGCGGAAGGTGCATGCCCTGTACGTCGAGCAGTCCCGGGGCGGCGAGGCCGACAAGGAGGCCCAGGCCCGGGAGCAGTATTTCTTCTTCAGGAGCGAGGTCGAGCAGGCCCTCACCGACGTCTACCGCTCCGAGAACCGGCTCCGGTTCATGATGGGCATCGCGGCCAGCGACGGCCGGCTGATCCGCCCGGCTGACGAGCCGACCACCGCCCGGATCAGCTTCGACTGGCAGCAGTCGCTCCTCGAGGCCCTCTCCCGATCGGCCGAGCTGCGGCGGCAGAAGTGGGTCGTCAAGCAGCGGGAGCTCGAGCTCGTGGCCGCCAAGAACCTGGTTCTGCCGCGGCTCGACATGGTGGGCCGGTGGCGGTTTCTGGGCATGGGGCAGGAGCTGATCAACCAAGACTACTCCCCCTACGCCGCCACCGGCCTCGATCCCCTGGCCGGTACCGACGCCTATTCGACCCTCTTCTCGGGGCAGTTCCAGGAGTGGCAGGCCGGGGCCCAGTTCCTGATGCCGCTCGGCTTTCGCCGCGAGCTGGCCACGGTCCGCCACCACCAGCTGCAGCTGGCCCGCGAACGGGCCCGGCTCCAGGACGAGGAACTGGAGGCCTCCCACGCCCTGGTCGATGCGGTCCGCAACGTGGACACCAATTTCGCCCTCGCCCAGACCAACTTCAACCGCCGGGTGGCCGCCGAGCGGCAGGTGGAGGCGGTCCAGGCCGCCTACGACGCCAACACCGTCACCCTCGACGAGCTGCTCCGGGCCCAGAGCCGGCGGGCCGACGCCGAGAGCGCCTACTACCGGGCCCTGGTGGACTACAACCGCTCGATCTCGCAGCTCCACTTCCGCAAGGGCTCGCTCTTGGAATACAACGGCGTATTCCTCGCCGAGGGTCCCTGGCCGGGGAAGGCCTACTTCGACGCCC
>CAYRNG010000249.1:0-4694 GCA_964425395.1 uncultured Candidatus Kuenenia sp.
GGCCCGGGCGGCCTCGCCTGCAGCATGCTCCTGGCGGCCGCGGGCGTGCGGGTGCGGCTGCTCGAGCGGCTGCCCATGCCCGGCGGTCGGACCAGCACGATCAGCACGCCGGAGGGATTTCGGTTCGATCTCGGACCGACCTTCTTCCTCTACCCTCGGGTGCTCGAGGAGATTTTCACGGCCTGTGGCTACGACCTCCGCCGGGAGGTGGAGATGGTCCGCCTCGACCCGCAGTATCGGCTCGTGTTCGGGGCCGGGGGCGACCTCCTCGCCACGCCTGACATCGCCCGGATGGAGGAGGCGGTGGCTCGGCTCTCCCCGGCCGACCGCGGCTCGTTCACCCGGTTCATGGAATCAACCCGGGAGAAGTTCGTCCGCTTCGCTCCCTTCCTCGAGAAGCCCTTCGAGAGCTGGCGGGATCTGGCCAGCCCCGACCTCCTCAAGCTGATGCCGCTCCTCAAGCCCTGGCGGAGCCTCGACGCGGAGCTGGGCACCTTCTTCAGCGACGAGCGGATCCGGCTGGCCTTCACCTTCCAGTCGAAATACCTGGGGATGTCGCCGTTTCGCTGCCCGAGCCTGTTCTCGATCCTCTCGTTCCTGGAATACGAGCACGGCGTCTATCACCCGATCGGCGGCTGCGGGGCCGTCTCGACGGCGATGGCCCGGATCGCCCAGGAGATGGGGGTCGAGATCCACTACGAGGAGCCGGTCGAGGCCCTCGAATTCAGCGGCCGGAAGATCACGGCCGTGCGGACTGGCAAAAGCCGCTACGAGGCCGACGCGACCGTCGTCAACGCCGACTTCGCCCGGAGCATGACCCGGCTCGTGCCCGACGCCCTCCGCCGCCGCTGGAGCGACAAGAAGATCGCCTCCCGGCGGTTCTCCTGCTCGACCTTCATGCTCTACCTCGGCATCGAGGGCCGCTACGACGACGTGGCCCACCACACGATCTACCTCTCCGAAGACTACCGGCAAAACCTGGCCGACATCGAGCACCGCCACGTGCTCTCCGCCGACCCGTCCATGTATGTCCAAAACGCCTGCGTCACCGACCCCACCCTCGCCCCGCCCGGCGGGAGCACCCTCTACCTGCTGATCCCGGTCACCCACCGCCATCCCAATGTCGATTGGCGGCGGGAGGCGCCGCGGTATCGCGAGCTGGCCCTCGACCAGGTCGAGCGGATCGGGATCCGGAATGTCCGCGGACGGATCCGCTACGAGAAGATGCTCACGCCGGACGACTGGCAGGACGGCTACGAGATCTACCGGGGGGCGACCTTCAACCTCTCCCACGACCTCGGCCAGATGCTCCACATGCGGCCCCACAACCGGTTCGAGGACGTGGAGCGGATGTATCTGGTCGGCGGGGGCACCCATCCGGGCAGCGGCCTGCCGGTGATCTACTCCTCGGCCCGGATCACGACCGATCTGCTGCTCGACGACCTCGGCCTGGGGAAGAACCGGGCCCCCCGACCCCGGCCGCGGGCCAAGGCGGCCGCCGGCCAGGAGCCGGCCGCGGTCTGAAACCGAGCGACTCCGAACCAAGGGCCACGCACAACCCATTTACGAAGGAGCAGGGGATGAACACGAAACGGCAGCCGCAGGAGGCGGAGCGGGTGGTGGTGATCGGCGGAGGTCTGGGGGGGCTGGCGGCGGCCTGCACGCTGGCCGCCCGCGGCTATGCCGTGACCCTGTGCGACAAAAACGCCTGGGTGGGGGGCAAGGCCGCGATCCTCGAGGAAGGGGGCTACCGGTTCGACATGGGCCCCACGATCCTGACGATCCCCCGGGTGCTCGAGCGGATCTTCGCCGAGGCGGGCCGCGACCTGGAGAGCGGGCTCGACCTGGTCCGGCTCGATCCCCAGTGGCGGAGCTTCTTCACCGACGGCACCACGCTCGACCTCCACGCCGATGTAAGGGCGATGCGGGCTACGCTCGACGAGTTTTCCCCCGGCAGCGGCTCGGCCGCCGGCTACGCCCGGTTCATGGAACTCGCCCAGCGGCTCCACCGGATCTCCGACGACTTCTTCTTCTGGCGGAGCGTGGGGGGCATGAAGGACATGTTCGACCCGCGGGGCAGCCTCTCGGTGGCGATGCTCAAGGATGTCCTGGGGATGCGGCTCGGGCGGAGCGTGGCAGGCACCGTCCGCTCGTTCGTGCCCGACGAGCGGGCCGCGCAGATGCTCGACCACTTCACGCAGTATGTCGGCAGCTGCCCCGAAAACTCCCCCGCGGTGCTCTGCGGGATCGCCCACATGCAGTCCAACGACGGCGTCTGGTATCCGCGGGGAGGCACGGGCGCCGTGCCGCGGGCCCTGGCCAGCCTGGCGGTGGACTTGGGCGTCGAGATCCGCACCAACTGCCCGGTCCAGCGGATCCTCGTCGAGCGGGGCCGGGTGCGGGGAGTGGAGACGGCCGCCGGCGACGTGATCGCCGCGGCGGCGGTGGTCAGCAACTCCGATTCGGTCCGCACCCATCGCGAGCTCGTCGCCGGCGAGCCACAGCGGCGGTTCCTGGGGCGGCGCTCCTATGAGCCGGCCTGCTCGGGGGTGGTGCTCTACCTCGGCCTCGACCGGCGGTACGAGCAGCTGCTTCACCACAACTTCGTGTTCTCGGCCGATCCGCACGAGGAGTTCGAGTCGATCTCCCGCCGCGGCGAGCCGGCCGCCGACCCGACCTGCTACGTCTGCGCCCCGGCGGTGACCGAGCCGGAGGTGGCGCCCCCCGGCGGCGAGGCGCTCTACGTGCTCGTCCACACGCCCTACCTCCGGCCCCACCACGACTGGTCGCGGATGCTGCCCGAGTATCGCAACCGGATCATCCGCAAGCTGGAGGAGACCGCGGGCCTCGAGGGGCTCGAGCGGCACATCGTGGTCGAGCGGGCCCTCTCGCCGCAGGACATCCACGACCGCTACCACGTGCTCGACGGGGCGATCTACGGGCTGGCCAGCCACGGGAAATTTCTGGGGGCCTTCAAGCCGGCCAACCGCTCGCCCGACATCGAAGGGCTGTATCTCGCCGGCGGCTCGGCCCACCCGGGGCCGGGGATGCCGATGGTGCTGATGTCGGGCTGGATCGCGGCCGACTGCGTCGATCAAGACAAGCTCGTGCCGCGGGCCCGGCCCGCGGCGGCCGTGGCCGTGTGAGCCGATGAACCGACGGCCGGCCCCGCCCGAGCACGAGCTGCCGCCGTTTTCCCACGGGCTCAACCGCTGGTTCATGGGCTATGTCCGCCGCTACCTGAGGCGGCACTTCCATGCCGTGCGGCTGCTGGCGGCGGCCGGCGGCGGCCCCGGCCCCGAGGTGGGCGACGAGCCGCTCGTGATCTACACCAACCATCCCGGCTGGTGGGATCCGCTCGTGTTTCTGTTTCTGGGGGCCGCCCTCTTGCCCGGCCGGATGAGCTACGGGCCGATCGATGCGGCCGCCCTCGGCAAGTACAAGTTTCTCGAGCGGATCGGCTTCATCGGCATCGAGCCGGGCACCTGGCGGGGCTCGGCCCGGTTTCTGCGGATGGCCCGGGCGGCGCTCGAGCGGAGCGACGTCATCTTCTGGATCACCGCCCAGGGGGAGTTCGCCGATCCGCGGGTCCGGCCGGTGGAGATCCGGCCCGGGGTGGCCCATGCCGTGGCGGCCGCCGGCCGCGGGATCGTGATGCCGCTGGCGGTCGAGTATCCGTTTTGGAACGAGCGGTTTCCGGAGGCGGTGGCCGCCTGCGGGCCGGTGATCCGGATCGCCGAGCACTCCGGGCGGTCGGTGGAGGAGTGGAACGACCTCCTGGCCCGCGAGCTCACCGCCACCCAGGACCGGCTGGCGGCGGCGGTGATCGCCCGCGACCCGGACGCCTTCAAGACGCTCCTGGCGGGCCGGGCGGGGGTGGGGCCGGTCTACGACCTCGTCCGCCGGGCCGGGGCCTGGCTTCGCGGCCGGTCCTTCGATCCCGCCCACGGCGGCGGGCCGGGGGGGGATGCGTGAGCCCGGCGCTGGTTCTCGTGCTCGCCTGGGCCGCGCTGATCCTGGCCTTCATCCCCGCGTTTTTGACGCTGGCCAACCTGCGGATCTTCGCGCCGCCCCCGCCCGCCCCGCTTCCCGGAGGCGATTCTTCGCCGATCTCGGTGCTGGTGCCGGCCCGCAACGAAGAGGCGGCGATCGGCCGCCTAGTGACCGACGTGTTGGCGAGCACGGGCATCCGGCTCGAGCTCGTGATCCTCGACGACTCGAGCAGCGATGCGACAGGAACAATCGTGGCCGAGCTGGCCGCGGCCGACGACCGCCTCCGGCTGGTGGCCGGCCGGCCGCTGCCGCCCGGCTGGTGCGGCAAGCAGCACGCCTGCTGGCAGCTGGCCGCCGCGGCCCGCCACGACACCTGGGTGTTTCTCGACGTCGACGTGGCGGTCGCCCCCGACGGCATCGCCCGGGCGGTCGCCTTCCTCGACGAGCAGGGGCTCGATTTGGCGAGCGGGTTTCCCCGCCAGGAGACGGCCGCGGTGCTCGACTGGCTGCTCCTGCCGCTGATCAATTTCGTGCTGGTGGGCTTTCTGCCGCTGGCCCGGTCGCGGCAGGTAAACGCCGCCAGCCTGGCGGCCGGCTGCGGGCAGGTGTTCGTGACCCGTCGGGGCGCCCCCCGCCGGGCCGGCGGGCGCCCGGGGGGCCCGGCCCCCCCCCCCCACCGCCGCGAGGAGCCCCCGGGCCCC
>CAYRNG010000250.1:0-11383 GCA_964425395.1 uncultured Candidatus Kuenenia sp.
GTTGAACACCTCCGGGTGCGCCTTCTCCACCTCGTCGAGCAGCAGCACCGCATAGGGCCGGCGGCGCACCGCCTCGGTGAGCTGACCGCCCTCCTCGTAACCCACATAGCCAGGGGGCGCTCCCACCAGCCGGGCCACCGCATTGCGCTCCATGAACTCACTCATGTCCAGGCGCACCAGGGCGTCGTCGTCGTCGAACAGGGCGGCTGCGAGGGCCTTGGCCAGCTCGGTCTTGCCCACGCCGGTGGGGCCGAGGAACAGAAAGGAGCCCACCGGCCGGGTGGGGGCCTGCATGCCGGCCCGGGCGCGGCGGATCGCAGCCGCCACTGCCGCCACCGCCTCCACCTGGCCGATCACCCGCTCGCCCAGCCGCAGCTCCAGCTCCAGCAGCTTCTGGCGCTCACTGGCCAGCAGCTGCTGCACGGGGATGCCGGTGGAGCGGGCCACCACGTCGGCGATGTCGCCCGGTTCCACCTGCTCCCGCAGCATCGTGTCGGCCTGCATCTCGGCCTCCAGAGCCTCGCGGCGCTGCTGAACCCCATGGAGCTGGTCGTACTGGAGGCGGGCCACCTCCTCCTGGTCGCCGTCGCGCTCGGCCTCGGCGATGGCATGGCGCAGGTCCTCGTCCTGCAGGAGCAGCTCCCGCAGTTCCTCCACCCGCCGACGCTCCGCCTGCCAGCGCCGCTGCAACTGCTGCAGGCTGGCGGTGGCGGCCTGGCGCCGGGCCTGGAGGGCCACCCGCTCGGCCTCGGGTGACGCCTCCGCCGAGAGCAGGGCCAGCTCCACCCGGCGCAGCTCGGCCTCGGCCGCCTCCACCGCCTGGGGCTTGGAGGTCACGTCCATGCGCAGCTCGGCGGCGGCCTCATCGATCAGGTCGATCGCCGAATCGGGCAGGCAGCGGTCGCTGATGTAGCGGTCGGCCAGCCGGGCCGCCGCCACCAGCGCCGCATCGCTGATCGACACGCCGTGGTGCAGCTCGTAGCGCTCCTTGAGGCCGCGCAGGATCTGCACGCAGGTGTCCAGGCCGGGCTCCTTGATCAGCACCTGCTGGAAGCGCCGGTCCAGGGCCGGATCCCTGGCGATGCTGCGGCGGTACTCATCCGGGGTGGTGGCGCCGATGCAGCGCAGCTCCCCCTGGGCCAGGGCCGGCTTGAGGATGCTGCCGGCGTCGGCGCTGGAGCGCTCGCTGCTCACCACGGTGTGCAGCTCGTCGATGAACAGGATCACGTTGCCGGCCGCCGCCTCGACCTCGCGGAGGATGGCCTTGAGCCGGTCCTCGAACTCGCCGCGATACTTGGTGCCGGCGATCAGGGCTCCGAGGTCGAGGGCCACGACCCGGCGGCCGCGGAGCGTCTCGGGCACGTCGGCCTGCACGATCCGCAGGGCCAGCCCCTCGGCGATCGCCGTCTTGCCCACGCCCGGCTCGCCGATCAGGACGGGATTGTTCTTCGTCCGCCGGGAGAGCACCTGGATCACGCGGCGGATTTCGGAGTCGCGGCCGATGACCGGATCGAGCTTGCCCTGCGAGGCCCGCTGGGTGAGGTCGATGCCATACTTCTCGAGGGCCTGAAACTTCTCCTCGGGATTCTGGTCGGTCACCCGCGACTGTCCGCGGACGGCCTGGAGACCCGCCAGGAGATCCTTTTCCGACACGCCCCCGAGCTGGAGAAGGTTTTTGGCCTTCGAGGGCGTCTTGGCCAGAGCCAGGAGCAGGTGGTCGGTCGAGACGAATTCGTCCTTCATGGCGTGCGACTCGGCCGTGGCCGCCTCGAACACCTTGACGAGCTCCTGGTCGGGCTGGGGCTGGGAGCCCCCCGACACCTTGGGCAGGTGGGAGAGCTCCGCCTCGATCACCCGCTCGAGCTGCCCGCGGTCAACGCCGATCTTCTCGAGCAGCGGCCGGACGATCCCCTCCCGCTCGGCCACCAGGGCGAAGAGCAGGTGGACCGGCGTGAGCTGCGGGTTGCCCCGGCTGCCGGCCAGCTCCACCGCTCCTTGGACGGCCTCCTGGGCCTTGATCGTGAACTTGTCGAATCGAAACGGCATGAGATGATCCTTCGCTGTTCAAGAAAGGGGACAGTCCCCTTCTTGCGCGATGAGATGATCCTTCCCCGATCAAAAAGGGGACAGTCCCCTGTCTGCGTGAACCAAAAGGGGGACAGTCCCCTGTCTGCGTGGCTCGGATCCCCGGGCTCGCGCCAGGGGTTTTTATGAATACTCTCAGCCCTTTACCTCGAACTCGGCGTCGATCGTGTCGTCGGGCCCCTTGCCGGCGTCGGCACCGGCCGTGGCTCCCGGCTCGGGCGTACCGCCCCGCTGGGCCGTCTGCTCGTAGAGCACCTTCGAGAGCCCGTGGGCGGCCTGCTCGAGGGCGTCGTGGGCCGACTGGATCCCGTCCACGTCCTCTCCCTTGGCCATCTCGCGGGCCTTGGTGATCGCCGCCTCGAGCGGAGCCTTGTCGGCCGCCGAGAGCTTGGCGTCGTTTTCCTTGATCAGCTTCTCGGTCTGGAAGCAGAGGGCCTCGGCCCGGTTCCGGACCTCGGCCAGCCGGGCCTTCTGCTTGTCTTCCTCGGCGTGCTCCTCGGCGTCCTTCCGCATCCGCTCGATCTCGCTCTCGGTCAGGCCACTCGACTGCTCGATCCGCACGGTCTGCTCCTTGTTGGAGCCCAGATCCTTGGCGCTCACGCTCAGGATCCCGTTGGCATCGATGTCGAACTTGACCTCGATCTGGGGCGTGCCGCGGGGCGATGGCGGGATGCCCTCCAGGTTGAACTGGCCCAAGAGCCGGTTGTCGCGGGCCATCGGCCGCTCGCCTTGGTAGACGCTCACCGTCACGGCCGTCTGGTTGTCGGCGGCCGTGCTGAAGACCTGCTTCTTGTCGGTGGGGATCGTCGTGGTCCGCTCCACGAGCTTCGTGAAGATCCCCCCCTCCGTCTCGATCCCGAGCGAGAGCGGCGTGACGTCGAGCAGGAGCACGTCCTGCACGTCGCCGCCGAGCACGCCCCCCTGGATCGCCGCACCGAGGGCCACGACCTCGTCGGGATTGACGCCCTTGTGGGGCTCCTTGCCGAAGATCTTCTGGACCAGCTCCTGGACCTTCGGGATCCGGGTCGAGCCGCCCACCAGCACCACCTCGTCGATCTCGGAGGGCTTGAGCTTGGCGTCTTCGAGCGCCTTCATCACCGGCCCGCGGCAGCGCTCGATCAGGCTGTCGGTAAGCTTCTCGAACTCGGCCCGGGTGATCGTCATCTGGAGGTGCTTGGGGCCCGAGGCGTCGGCCGTGATGAAGGGCAGGTTCACGTCGCTGCTCTGGGCGGTGGAGAGCTCCTTCTTGGCCTTCTCGCAGGCCTCCTGGAGCCGCTGCATCGCCATCGGGTCCTTGCGGAGGTCGATCCCCTGCTCCCGCTGGAATTGATCCGCCACGTGGTTGATCAGGGCCTGGTCGAAGTCGTCGCCGCCCAGGTGCGTGTCGCCGTTGGTGCTGATCACCTGGAACACGCCGTCCTTGGAGACGTCGAGCACCGAGACGTCGAAGGTGCCACCGCCCAGGTCGAAGACCGCGATCTTCTCGTCCTTCTGCTTGTCGAGGCCGTAGGCCAGGGCCGCGGCCGTCGGCTCGTTGACAATCCGCATCACCTCGAGGCCGGCGATCTGGCCGGCATCCTTGGTGGCCTGCCGCTGGGCGTCGTTGAAGTAGGCCGGGACGGTGATCACCGCCTTGTTGACCTTGTGGCCGAGGTAGCTCTCGGCCGACTCCTTCAAGCGGCGGAGCACCTGCGCGGAGATCTCCGGGGGCGTGAAGGTCTGGTCGCCCGCCTTCACCTTGACGTAGTCCTCGGGGCCCCCCACGACCTCGTAGGGCACCATCTTCTCCTCGCCGGCCACCTCGTTGTGGCGGCGGCCCATGAACCGCTTGATCGAGTAGACCGTTCGCTTGGGGTTGGTGACGGCCTGCCGGCGGGCGATGTCGCCGACGAGCGTCTCGCCCTTGTCGTTGAAAGCCACCACGCTCGGGGTGAGGCGATTGCCCTCCTTGTTGGCGATCACCTTGGGCTCCTTGCCCTCCATCACCGCCACGACCGAGTTGGTCGTGCCCAGGTCGATGCCGATGATCTTCTCGCCTTGCTTGGTTGCCATTGCTCGTCACCCCTTCCAGTTGCGAAACATGCCCGTGCGGAAAAAACCTGCGGTCTTCGCGGCCTCGTGTCTCCGGCCGGCGCCGCCAAATTCTGCGGCCTCGCCGCCATCGCCATGAAAGATGCAAAGCCCGTGCCAACCGCCCCCGAAAACCGCCCGGCGGCCGCAGCCTGGCGGAAAAATCGTAAATTGGCCCGCTTGAGGGGGCTCCGGTTCCGGGTAGAGTTGTCTGGTCACCCGTCTGGACACCCGGCCAGCCCAGACGGCCTGCCATTTTGGCCGCCCCCCCTTTGCCCACCGCGATGGCCGACTCCAACGCCCCCCGCAAAGACTCCGCCCGCCGCAAGGGAGGCCTGACGGCCCTCCGGGCCCAGATCGACAAGATCGACCGCGACCTCGTGGGGCTGATGAACCAGCGGGCCGAGGTGGCCCGTGAGATCGGCCACTTGAAGCAGGTCTCGGGCCAGCAGACCTACGATCCATCCCGCGAGGAGACGGTGCTCGAGCGGGTGGCGGCCGCCAACGCCGGACCGCTGGCCAGCGACAGCCTGAAGGCCATCTTCCGCGAGCTGATCTCGGGCTCGCGGGCGATCGAGCAGCACCTCCGCGTGGCCCACCTCGGCCCCCCCTGGACCTACAGCCACCTGGCGGCCCTCCATCGATTCGGCAACTCGGTCGACTTCGTGCCGGTGGCGAGCATCTCGGCGGCCTTTGAGGAGGTCCACGCCGGCCACTCCGACTACGGCGTGGTGCCCCTGGAAAACTCGACCGACGGCCGGATCGCCGACACCCTCGACAACTTCTCCCGGCTCCCCGTCAAGATCTGCGCCGAGGTGCCGCTGCGGATCCACCACACCCTCCTGGCCGCCTGCGACCGCTCCGCGATCCGCGAGGTCTACAGCCGGCCCCAGGCCCTCTCCCAGTGCCGCAACTGGCTGGCCCGCCACCTCCCCGGGGCCCGGCTCGTCGAGGTCACGAGCACGAGCGCCGCGGCGGAGATGGCGGCCAAGACGCCCCAGGCCGCCGCCATCGCCAGCCGCCAGGCGGGCGTGCACTACGGCCTCGACGTGCTGGCCGAGGAGATCGAAGACGTGCCCGGTAACACGACCCGGTTCGCCGTCATCGGCCACACCGACGCCGGCCGCACGGGCAAGGACAAGACCTCGCTGATGTTCGAGATCGAGCACCGCCCCGGCGGCCTGGCCGACGCCCTGGCGATCCCCAAGCGGCAGAAGCTCAACCTCACCTGGATCGAGTCGTTTCCGCTGCCAGGCCAGGACCGGGGCTACATCTTCTTCGTGGAGCTCGAGGGCCACCGCACCGATCTCCGCGTCCGGCGGGCGATCGCCAGCCTCGAGAAGCGGTGCAAGCGCGTGGTCTGCCTCGGCTCCTACGCCTCCGCCGCCCCCGTGGGCTGACCTGCCCGGCTGGAAGCCGCGACAATCCCGCTGCGCTTTGTGAGACAGAGTCTGGCGTGGGTCGGGATTGCCCGTGCCATCTCGGCGGACGCTCGCTTGGGGACTGTCCCCGCCGCGGGGACTGTCCCCCTTTCGGGATCCTCCGCTCGCTCGATGGAAACCTCGCTTTCGCCATCCTGGCAGGAAAGGGGACAGTCCCCGAAGCGGGGACAGTCCCCTCATGGCAGACTGCAAGTCTGCCCCACGAGGAGAAACAGCCGGGGGCGGAAGCCGGAGGAGCCTTGGAGATTCCGCCCGCCGGACTCGGAAGCGGCAACCGGGGGCGAGCGGAATATCCACAGCGACGGAGGCTTTCGCCCCCGGCGGCCCTTCCCCCGGCTGGATCACCCGGCGACGAGCCGCTTCATCTCGCGGACGGCCTCGGTGAAGCCCACGAACACCGCCCGCGACACGATCGAATGGCCGATGTTGAGCTCCCCCATGCCCTCGAGCCGGGCCACGGGCACCACGTTGCGGTAGGTCAGCCCGTGCCCGGCCGCCAGGGCCAGGCCCCCCAGCCGCACCATGCCGCCGGCCCGGGCCAGCTGCACGAGCCGCTCTTCGCGGCTGCCCTCGTCGGGGGCGTTGGCATAGGCCCCGGTGTGGAGCTCGGCCGCGGCGGCGTCGAGGTCGATGGCGGCGTCGATCTGCCGCGGGTCGGGATCGATGAACAGCGAGACGGCGATCCCCGCCTCCTCGAGCCGGCCGATCGCCTCGCGGACGGCGGCCCGGTGGGTGAGCACGTCGAGGCCCCCCTCGGTGGTCACCTCCTCTCGCCGCTCCGGAACGAGCGTCACCTGGTCGGGCTTGACCCGGCAGGCGATGGCCACCATCTCCGGCACGATCGCGCACTCCAGGTTGAGCTTCACCTGCGCGGTCCGGCGGAGCACCTCGAGGTCGCGGTCCTGGATGTGGCGGCGGTCCTCCCGGAGGTGGACGGTGATCGCGTCGGCCCCGCCCAGCTCGGCCAGGGCCGCCGCCCAGACCGGGTCGGGCTCGACCGTCCGGCGGGCCTGCCGGATGGTGGCGACGTGATCGATGTTGACGCCGAGGGTGGCCATGGGTGAGAGCTCAGCCTGCCCCGCCGGTCACCCCTTTTTCAAGAGCACGACCGCGTTGCCGCGGGGCGTGCGGATCTGGAGCAGCACGCCGCCGGCGGCCGACTCGTTTTCAATCGCGGCGGCGAACTCGGCGATCGAGGTCACCGGCCGGCGGCCCACCTTGCGAATCAGGATCCCCGGCCCGATGCCGGCCTCGGCGGCCAGGCCCTCCGGATCGACCCGGTCCACGACCACGCCCTCGAAGTCGGCGTAGGCATCTTCGGCGAGCGACTCCTTGTTGCGGACCTCGAGGCCGAACTCCTCGGTGTAGAAGGTCTCCTCGCCCGGCTCGGCGGCGGGGCCGCCCCCCGGCACCCGGGCGGCGATCTCCTTGGGCAGCGGCCGGACGTTGATCGTCATCGTCAGCGGCTTGCCGTCGCGAAGCACGGTCAGGCTGTGGGCCTTGCCGATCTCCGACCGCTCGACGAGCTCCTGGAGCGAGCGGGTGCCGGTGACCGGCTGCTCGTCGAAGGCGGTGATCACGTCGAGCGGCTGCACGCCGGCCGCGGCCGCCGGGGAGTCGGGCACGACGTCGCTGACGAGCACGCCGCTGCGGTCGGTGACCCCGAGCTTCTCGGCCATCCGCCGGTCGATCGGCCCCATCTGGACGCCGATGAAGGCCCGCTCCACCGCCCCCTTGTCGATCAGCTGCCCGGTCACCCACTTGGCGAGGTTGACCGGGATGGCGAAGCCGATGCCCTGGTAGCCGCCGCTGTTGGAGGCGATGGCCGTATTGATCCCGATCACCTCGCCGGCCAGGTTCACGAGCGGCCCGCCGGAGTTGCCCGGATTGATGGCGGCGTCGGTCTGGAGGAACTGGGCCCGGCGGATCGAGCCGAGCTCGCGGCCCTTGCCGCTGATGATTCCGGCGCTGACGGTCGTCTCCAACTCGAAGGGGTTGCCGATCGCGATCACCCAGTCGCCGATCTCGAGCCGGTCGGAGTCGCCCAGCTTCGCCACCGGCAGCCCGCGGGCGTCGGCCAGCCGGACCACGGCCAGGTCGCTCTCGGGATCGGTCTTGATGTCGGCCGCCTTGAACTCCCGGCCGTCGGAGAGCTTGACGACCACCTCGTCGGCCCCCTCGACGACGTGGTTGTTGGTGATCACGATTCCCTCGGCGGCCACGATCACCCCCGAGCCCACGCCGGAGCGGCCCGGCATCCGCCCCTCGGGCGCGTTGAACTCGAAGCCCTCGGGGAGGCCGTCGGGAAACATGCCCTCGAAGGGGGTGCCCTGGAAGGGATTCGGCCGCCGGCCCTGGGGCCCGCGGGGGGCGGCCCGCTTGGGCTTCGACATGCTCCGGACCACGACCACGCTGGGGGTGGCGATCTCGGCGGCGTTGCGGAAGGCCGTCGAGAGGGCGTTGGCGTGCACGAGCGCCTCGGCCGTGGTGAGCGGGTCGGCCGCCCGGGCGACGGGAGCCGCGAGCAGGGCCAGGGAGGCGGCGACGGCCAGCGAGGCGGCCAGGCAGGACAGGCAAAGGGGGCGGCGGAGGCGGGCGGGCGGCGAGACAAGCAGCGAGTTCATGGGGCTCATTCCTTTTTGAAGCAGCACGACGTAACCGGCCTGGGGTACGTCAGGGGGATTGTAGGCGCGGCAGGGGCAGGCGGGGCAGGCCGGCCAGCCCACCCTGCCCACCACCTCATTTCCGCGCGCAACCTATCCTACGGGCCTCGCCGGCCGAGGGTTCGCGGGGCCGGGCCCCGGAGCCCACGGGCCCCTGAGCCGCGTTGACAGCCGGCCGAGCGGGGGCGTACGGTTGGCGTGCAGGAGGTGGAGTTTCGCGATGGTTGGCGAGCAGGCCTCGGCCCCGAACGGGCCGGGTATCGACGTGTCTGAATGCGAGCGGCGGATCGGCTACGCGTTTCGCGATCCGGCCCTGCTGGTGGCGGCGGTCACCCACGCCTCGGGGGCCAAACACCGGCTGGCCTCCAACGAGCGGCTCGAGTTTCTGGGCGACGCGATCCTGGGCTTCATCGTCTGCGAGCGGCTGTTTCGCTCGTTCCCCGAGTCGTTCGAGGGGGATCTGACCCGGATCAAGTCGGTGGTCGTCAGCCGGGAGACCTGCAGCCGGGTGAGCCGGGAGTTGGGCCTGGCCGACTTCCTGATCGTCGGCAAGGGGCTGTCGATCGCCCCGGCGGTGCCGGCCTCGGTGCTCTCCGACTTGTTCGAGTCGCTGGTGGCCGCGATCTACCTCGACGGTGGCATCGAGGCGGTCCGGCCGATCGTGGAGCGGCTCCTGGGCCCCGAGATCGACAAGGTGGCCTCGGGGGAGTCGGGCTCCAACCACAAGTCGCTCCTCCAGCAGCTCTCGCAGAAGGATTTCGGGCTCACGCCCACCTACGAGGTGCTCGCCGAGGAGGGGCCCGACCACAACAAGAGCTTTCACATCTCGGCCCAGATCGGCCGCCGGCGGTATCCCCCCGCCTGGGGCCGCAACAAGAAGGAGGCCGAGCAGCGGGCCGCCTCCAACGCGCTGGAGGAGCTCCAGGATCGCGGGGTTGGCGACGCGGGCGTCGCCCCGCTCACGAGCTGACGGCTTCGGCAAGGGCGGCGGCGCCGACCTCAACCTCCTGGCCTGGGCGACCACCGGGGCGGAAGTGCTCGACTGACCAACGCTCCGGGCCCGGCCCGGGCGGCTCGAAACCTCGCCGTTTGCGGTTTCTGCCGCTGGCGGGTATTCTTCGCAGGTTGGTTGGAGACGACGTGAGACGTTCCGCGGTGACCAGTCGGTCGTTGCCGCTGCCTTTTGCTCGCCTTGACGAACTGGCGGGCTGCCATTTTTCTGGCCCTTTCGTCGTGACCCCGAAAGCACTCTTGGGTCATTGCAGAGGAGTGTTTTTTCATGGGCAAGCGTCTTTACGTGGGCAACCTGGCCTACAGCGTGACGAGCGAATCGCTCGAGCAGATGTTTTTGGAGTTTGGCACGGTCGTCAGTGCCCAGGTCGTCAGCGACCGCGACACCGGCCGCAGCAAGGGCTTCGGGTTCGTGGAGATGCAGACCGACGAGGCCGCCCAGCGGGCGATCAGCGGCATGCATGAGAAGGATTGCGACGGCCGGCCTTTGACGGTCAACGAGGCCAAGCCGCGCGAGAGCAGTGGCGGCGGTGGTGGCCGGGGCGGCCGCCGGTACTAGGCCGGCATTCCCGCGATGCCCAAGACCGTGACCAGTTCCGCTGGCCCGTCCGTTCAGCCCGGCCACCTTCCCTTCGACGCCCTGGGCCTCTCCTCCGAGGTGCTCCGGGCCGTGGCGAAGCTCGGCTTTGAGGAGACCGCGCCGATTCAGGCGGCGGCGATCCCCTTGATCATGGAGGGGCATGACGTGGTGGGCCAGTCGGAGACCGGCTCGGGCAAGACCGCAGCCTTTTGCATTCCGGTGATCGAACGGGTCGATCCCTCCCGGCCCGGCCCGCAGGCCCTGATCCTGGTGCCGACCCGGGAGCTCGCCACCCAGGTGGCCGACGAGGTTCACAAGCTCGCGGCCTTCAAGCGGGGCGTGCGGTCGGTGCCGATCTACGGCGGAGCCTCCTACGAGCGGCAGTTTGCCGAGCTGGCCCGGGGCGTGCAGATCGTGGTCGGCACGCCCGGTCGGCTCACCGATCTGATGGCCCGCGGCGCGCTCGACCTTTCGGCGGTGCGGATGCTCGTGCTCGACGAGGCGGATCGGATGCTCGACATGGGCTTTCGGGAGGAGATCGACAAAATCCTCGCGGCCGCCCCGGCCGGGCGGCAGACCGTGTTTTTCTCGGCCACGATCTCGCCGGCGATCCAGGGGCTCGTTCGCGGCCACTCCCGCGAGCCCCGGATGGTGAAGATCGAGCAGCGGGTCGTCGCCGGCCCTCCGCTGGTCGATCAGGTCTACTATGAGGTGCGGCATCATGCGAAGTTCGAGGCCCTGTTCCGGCTGATCGATTACTACGACGTCAAGAGCGGCGTGATCTTCTGCAACACCCAGCAGATGGTCGAGCAGCTTGCCGACGCCCTCGTGGCCCGGGGCTGCTCGGCCGAGCGGCTCCACGGGGGCATGGCCCAGGCCCAGCGGACGCGGGTGATGGCCGGCTTCAAGAAGGCGGGCTTCGCGTTTCTGGTGGCCACCGACGTGGCCGCCCGCGGGATCGACGTCAACGACCTCGAGCTGGTGGTCAACTACGACCTGCCCTACGACCCCGAAGACTACGTCCACCGGATCGGCCGCACCGGCCGGGCGGGCCGCAAGGGCCGGGCCGTCACGCTCGTCTCGGGGGCCGGGTCGTACAAACTCCAGGCGATCGAGCGGTTCACCCGCACCCGGATCCGCCGCGAGCAGATGCCGACCCTCGCGGCCGTGGAGAGCCGCAAAACCGACGTGCTCCACGAGAAACTGCGGGGGGCGCTCGAGGCGGGCGACACGCCCCGCAGCCACCCGTTGGTGGAGCGACTGCTCGAACAGGGCTACACGCCCACCGAGGTGGCCGCGGCGATCCTCCATTATTTTGCAGCCCCGAGCCCGGGGCCGACCGGGGCCGAGGCCGACCTCTTTCCGCCACCGGGCCGCGGGCAACATCCCGAGGGCCGCCCGCGGCGGGGCAAGGCCGGCCATCCCCGCCACCAGCGCGGGGGAAAGCCACCGGGCAAACCCAAGAAGCCCAAGAAGTATGGCCCGCGGAAGGGCCGCTAGCCGTCGCGGCTCACGGGACCCTGGTGCACGAA
>CAYRNG010000251.1:0-2314 GCA_964425395.1 uncultured Candidatus Kuenenia sp.
GCGTCGAGGCTGCCGGCCAGGAGGGCCTCGAGGAACTGCTCCGGGGAGAAGGCCTCCAGGTCGTCGGCCGACTCGCCCAGGCCCACGAACTTGACCGGCAGCCCGAACTGCTCGGCCACCGGCACGATCCCCCCGCCCCGGGCCGAGCCGTCCAGCTTGGCCAGCACGATGCCGGTGCAGGCGGCGGCCTCCTTGAAACCCTTGGCCTGCGAGAGGGCGTTTTGGCCGGCCGTGGCGTCGATCACCAGGAGCGTCTCGTGGGGGGCGTCGGGAATCTGCTTGGCGATCACCCGCCGGATCTTGCCGAGCTCCTGCATCAGGTTCGACTGCGTCTGCAGCCGGCCGGCTGTGTCGATGATGCAGATCTCGAAGCCCCCCTCCAGGGCCCGGGCCACCGCCCGGTGGGCCACGCTCGCCGGGTCGCTGCCGGTCTCGCCGCGAACGATCTCGGCCCCCACCCGGCCGGCCCACATCGCCAGCTGTTCGACGGCCGCGGCCCGGAAGGTGTCGCCGGCCCCGAGCACGACCCGCCGGCCGCTGCTCGTGAACAGCCGGGCCAGCTTGGCGATCGAGGTGGTCTTTCCCGAGCCGTTGACGCCGGTGACGAGGATCACCGTCGGGCCGGCGGCGGCCTGGGCCAGGCCCGCCTCGGCCGGCCGGAGCCGGACCAGGAGCTGGTCGCGGATCGAGTCGAGCACCACCTGCGGCTCGACCACCCGGGAGCGGAGCCGCGTGCCGACGTCGGCCACGATCGCCTCGGCCGCGGCCGGCCCCATGTCGGTCTTGACGAGGGCCTTGCGGAGGTCGGCCAGAAACTCGTCGTCCACCAGCCGCCCCTCCCGCTTGAAGAGGTCGCGGACGTCGGTCGAGAGCACCCGGGCCGTCTTGGCCAGCCCTGCTTTGAGTCGATCGAGAAAGCCCATGCTCTGCGGTTGCTCCCGAGGAGGGTCGGCCGGTTCAGGGCCGGCTCAGGTTTTGGGGGGCGACGGGGCCGGCGGAGGCCAGGGCGGCCGCGTCGGCCACCAGTCGGCCGAGGATGCCCGCCACGAACCGGGGGGAGTGCTCGCCCCCGTAGCGGCGGGCCAGCTCGATCGCCTCGTCGGCGACCACCGCCGGCGGCGTGTCGGTGTGCATGAGCTCGAAGGCCGCGATCCGGAGCACCGTCCGATCAGTGGCGGCCATCCGGGAGAGCCGCCAGTTGTCGGACCGGCTGTCGAGCGCCGCGTCGAGGGAGTCGCGGTGGGCCAGTACCCCCTCCACGAGCATGTCGGCAAAGGCGACCAGCGGCCCCGACTTGAGCCGCCCCCGGTGGAAGCGGTGCAGGCTCGCCAGCCGCTCCAGGGCCGGGGCCGTCTCGCCGGCCAGGTCGAGCTGGTAGAGCGACTGAAGGGCCACTTCGCGGGCCCGGCTCCGGCGGCTCATGCAGGCTGGCTCCCGGTCAGGGCCGCCACCAGGCCGATCATCTCGACCGCCGCGGCCGCCGTCTCGGCCCCCTTGTTGGCCGCGAAGCCGTCGGCGTTGCTGCCGGCCGCCCGGGCCAGGGCCTGGGCCAGCGAGTCGCAGGTGAGCACCCCGAAGAGCACCGGCAGGCCGCGGGCCCGGCCCACTGCCTCGATGCCGGCGGCGGCCGCGGCGGCAATGTGGCGGTCGTGGCTCGTCTCGCCGCGGATGATGGCCCCCAGACAGATGACGGCGGCATAGCGGCCGGTGGCGGCCAGCCGGTCGGCGGCGAAGGAGAGCTCGAACGAGCCGGGCACCCAGGCCACGTCGATCGCCTCAGGGCCGAGCCCTGCGGCAGTCAGCCGATGCACGGCCCCGGCCAGAAGCCGGCCGGTGACCGTGTCGTTCCAGCGGGAGACGACGACCGCCACGCGGCTGCCCGCGGGCAGCCGGTCGGAGGAAGCCGCAAAGCTGCGAGGAAGATCGTTGTTCATCCGGCGTTCAGCTTTCGGCTGGTGCGGGGCATGGCCCTCGGCCGCGGCGGGCCGCATCACGACTTGAGGTTGCCGAGGAACTGGGCGTTCGACTCGGTCTTCGAGAGCCGGTTGACCAGCAGCTCCATGGCGTCGGTGGGGTTCATCTCCGCCAGCACCCGGCGGAGCACGCAGATTCGCCGGTATTCGTCGGGCTCGAGCAGCATCTCCTCCCGGCGGGTGCCCGAGCGGTTGATGTCGATCGCGGGCCAGACCCGCTTGTCCACCAGCCGCCGATCGAGCACGATCTCGAGGTTGCCGGTGCCCTTGAACTCCTCGAAGATCACGTCGTCCATCCGGCTGCCGGTGTCGACCAGGGCCGTGGCGATGATCGTCAGCGA
>CAYRNG010000252.1:0-1924 GCA_964425395.1 uncultured Candidatus Kuenenia sp.
TGGTCTTGCCCACGCCCGAAGGGCCGGAAACGACGACGAGTTTGCCGGGGCGGTCTGCCATCCAAATGTTGTACCCGAGACGGCCGACGGCGACATCCCCGCCGGCCACCCCGCGGCCGGATCACCGCCAACGCCGGGGATCACTCCAGATTCTGGACCTGCTCGCGGAGCCGCTCCACGAGGGTCTTGAGCTCCACGACGACGTGGGCGATTTCGACGTCGGCGCTCTTGGCGGCGATCGTGTTGGCCTCGCGGGCGAGTTCCTGAGAGAGGAAGTCGAGCTGCCGGCCCGGGCTCTCCTCGCCGAGAAACCGCTCGAACTGGGCGATGTGGCTCTCGAGCCGCACCAGCTCCTCGGTGATGTCGGTGCGGTCGGCCACGAGGGCGATCTCCCGGGCCAGGTCGGCCTCCGTCAAGGTGACGCCGCGTTCCGCAAGCAGGCTCGCCACCCGCTCGTGGAGCCGCGTCCGCTGCCGCTCGACGGCCTGGGGCACGCGGGTGCGGATCGCCGCCACCAACCCGCCGATCTCGTGGCAGATCACCCGCATGTCGCCGACCAGGGCCGCGGCCTCGGCCCGCCGCATGGTGTCGAGGCCGTCGAGCGCCCGCTCGAGCGCCTCGGCCACGAGCGGCCAGGCCCGCTCGATCGCCCCCGCCTCCGGCGCTGCCTCGCAGGTCACGCCCGGCAGGCCGAGCAGCCCTTCCGCGGTGGTGGGCACCGCCACGCCGTGGCTGGAGCAGAAGCCTTCGAGCTGGTCGAGGTAGGCCGCCAGTTGTGCCAGATCCAGCCGCCTGGGCGGGGCGGCCGCCGGCCCGGAAAGCTCGAGCGACATCTGCACCGTGCCCCGCCGTACCCGCCGCCGCACCACGGCCTCGGCCCGTGGCTCGAGCCCCACCAGCCCATCCCGGCTGCGGAGGGAAAACTTGAACGAGCGGTTGTTGACCGAGCGTACCTCGACGCGACAGGTGCTCTCGCCGACCGTGGCGATCCCCTCGCCGCAGCCTGTCATGCTCGTGGGCATCGTCACTCGGCGGCTGGCGGAGACGGTTCCGGAGTCGCGGCCGGCTCGTCGGTGGCGGCCGGCTTTTCCGCCGCCGGATCGGCCTTGGTCTCGGCGGCCGGCGGAGCGAGAGCGTCAGCCCCGGAACCGGCCTGCTCGGTCGTAGCCCCCGCGGCGCCGGCGTCACCCGCCAACTCCCCCGCCTCTGCGGCGGGCTTCGTCTCCGGCTCGGCCGGCTCCATGGCCGGGCCCTCGCCCGTCTCCCCAGGCACGGCCACCGCCCCGCCGAGCGCTGGCGAGAGGCGCGAGGTCTTCGTGCCCAGCACGTTGGTCGCCACGATGCAAAGCACGATCCAGATCGCGGCGACCACCACCGTGATCCGGGTGAACAAATCGCCGGCTTTGGTGCCGAAGGCACTCTGCCCGCCGGCCCCGCCAAACGCCCCGGCCAGGCCGCCTCCCCTGCCCCGCTGGATCAGCACCAGCGCGATCAGAAACAGGGCCATGAAGACCAGCATGAAGCCGAGCGTGAAACGGACGAGCATGGGCATGAGAAGACGAGGCTCCGGTGGCAGCGCCGGACAGCCGTCCGGCGGGAGCGAGCAAGCATAGCCGCTGCCGGCGGCTGCGGGGAACCCGGGATCGTTCCGCGGCAGCGTCAGGCCCCAGCCGCCGCAAACGCCTTGGCGATCGCCAGGAAGTCGTCGGCCTTGAGGCTCGCCCCGCCGACCAAGGCTCCGTCGATGTCCGGACAGGCCGCGAGGTCGGCCGCGTTGTCGGGTTTGACGCTGCCGCCGTACTGGATCCGCACCTTCGCCGCGGTGGCCGGCGACGCCAGGCCGGCGAGCAGGCTCCGGATCAGGGCGTGCACCTCTTGAGCCTGTTCGGGCGTGGCCACCTCCCCGGTGCCAATCGCCCAGACC
>CAYRNG010000253.1:0-2725 GCA_964425395.1 uncultured Candidatus Kuenenia sp.
GGCGCCCCCGCCCGCCCGGCCGGGGTGGCCTGGCTGGCGGGGCGGGCGGGCGGGCTCCTGCTGGCGGTGCTCTTCGCCTGGCCGGCCGCCGCCGATCAAGCCCCGAAAGCCGGGCGAGCGGGCGTAGCTGAGCGGGGCTGGGAGCACCTGCTCGGCCGGGCCTACCTGCCGGCCGACCTCGACCAAGCGGTGTTCGACGAGCTCTGGACGACCTGGGAGGAACCGCTCCGGTCGCGGGCCGAGCGGGCCGACCTGGCCGAACGGCGGCGGCTGGCGATGGACCGTTACGGCCTGGTGCCCCATCCGGACGATCCGGCCCGGTCGCTGCAGTATGTGGTCGATGCGGAAGGCCGCTGGACGATGAGCTGCCTGGCCTGCCACCAGGGGCAGGTCCGTGGCCAGCCGATCCCGGGCCTGCCCAACTCGACCTACGCCCTGGAGACTCTCACCGAGGAGGTGCGGGCCGTCAAGATTCGCCAGCGGAAGCCGCTCGGCCACATGGACTTAGGATCGATGTTCCTGCCCTTGGGCACGACCGTGGGCACGACCAATGCCGTGATCTTCGGCGTAGCCCTGATGCGGCACCGCGATCCGGAGCTGACCATCATTCGCAAGCCGCCCCGGTTCGATCTGCCCCACCACGACATGGACGCCCCCGCCTGGTGGCACTACGCCAAGCGGAAGAGTCTCTACGTGGACGGCTTCGCCCCCCGCGGGCACCGGATGCTGATGCAGTTTCTGCTCGTCGAGCAGAACGGGCCGGAGAAGTTCCGGGAGTGGGAGGACGAGTTTCGCGACATCGAGGCCTGGATCGCGACGCTCGAGCCCCCCCCGTGGCCCGGCAGCCTCGACCGCGAGCTGGCGGCCCGCGGCGAGCGGGTGTTCCAGGCCGCCTGCGCCGAGTGCCACGGCAGCTATGGCCCCGGGGGGCGGTATCCCGAGCGGCTCGTGCCGATCGCGGAGGTGGGCACCGACCGGGTCCGGCTCGACTCGCTCGCTGCGTCCGAGCGACGGGCCTTGAACGACAGCTGGTTTGGTCACTTCGGGGCCGACGCCGCCGAGCTCCGTGATCGCGAGGAGCCAGCGGGCTACGTCGCCCCGCCGCTCGACGGCATCTGGGCGACGGCTCCCTATTTTCACAACGGCTCGGTGCCCACGCTCTGGCACGTCCTCCACCCAGCCGAGCGGCCGGTCGTCTGGCGGCGGACCACGACCGGCTACGATGACGAGCGAGTAGGCCTCGAGATCGAGGAGCTCGCCGACCTCCCCGCCGGCAAGCTTCGCCCGGCCGAGCGGCGGCGGTATTTCGACACCCGCAAGCCCGGCAAGGGAGCCGCCGGCCACGATTTCGCCGACGCCCTCGACGACGGCGACAAGCGAGCGGTGCTCGAGTATCTGAAGACGCTGTAGCGGCGGGCGGGAGGGGGGGGGCGGGGGCTTTGTGGTGTGGAGGGCGGGATGGCGTTCCTTGCCACCGTCCCCGGGCTCGCGCCCGGGGTTTTTATTGGACTCGCGTGCTGCACATAGAAACCCCTGGCGCGAGCCAGGGGACGGTACGTCGGAGCGGAGAGAACGTCGTCCCCACGGAGGAGGTTGCGTCGAGGCATCCCGAAAGGGGACAGTCCCCTGCGGGTACAGCCCCCACGCGTCTGCTACGATATACTGCCGCGGGACGTGCCCGCGAGACTGCGCCGGAGAACCAGCCGATGACCCAGTTCGAACGTGCCCGCCAGGGCGAGATCACCCCCGAGATGAAGTTTGTCGCCGCTCGGGAGGATCTCCCGGAGGAGTTGATCCGCGCCGAGGTGGCTCGCGGACGGATGGTGATCCCGGCCAACCGGGTGCACCTCACGAAGTCGCTCGAGCCGATGTGCATCGGGATCGCCGGCCTCACCAAGATCAACGCCAACATCGGCAACTCCGCCGTCACCAGCGACGTGGCCACCGAGCTCGAGAAGCTCCACATGGCGGTCCACTACGGGGCCGACACCGTGATGGACCTGTCCACCGGAAAGGACATCGACACCATCCGGCGGGCGATCATCGACGCCTCGCCGGTGCCGATCGGGACGGTGCCGATCTACCAGATGCTCGAGGAGCTCGGCGGCGACATCGACGACATGAAGCCCCAGCACTTCCTCGACATGTGCGAGAAGCAGGCTCGGCAGGGGGTGGACTACATGACCGTCCATGCCGGGGTGCTCCAGGAGCACCTCGCCCTGACGATGAACCGGATTACGGGAATCGTCAGCCGGGGCGGGTCGCTGATCGCCCGCTGGATGATGAGCCACCGCGAGCAGAATCCGCTCTACACGCACTTCGAGGATTTGTGCGACATCTTCCGGGAGTATGACGTCACCTGGAGCCTGGGCGACGGCCTCCGTCCGGGCAGCATCGCCGACGCCAGCGACGAGGCCCAGTTCGCGGAGCTCCACGTGCTCGGCGAGCTCACCCGGCGGGCCTGGGCCAAGGGCTGCCAGGTGATGGTCGAGGGGCCGGGCCACGTGCCGATGGACCAGATCGACATGAACGTCAAGCGGCAGATGGAGGAGTGCTCCGAGGCCCCTTTCTACGTGCTCGGGCCGCTGGTCACCGACATCGCCCCCGGCTCCGACCACATCCCCAGCGCCATCGGTGCGGCCCTGGCCGGCTGGAGCGGGGCGGCGATGCTCTGCTACGTGACGCCCAAGGAGCATCTCGGCCTGCCCGACGCCGAGGACGTGCG
>CAYRNG010000254.1:0-12259 GCA_964425395.1 uncultured Candidatus Kuenenia sp.
TCGGGTGCCCTTCAAGGGGCCCTTGAGCGTGTTCGTCTACCAGCTCGTCGGCGGCCTGCGGGCCGGGATGGGCTACTGCGGCACGCGGACCATCGAGGAGCTTCGCCGCGACGCCCGATTCATCCAGGTCACCGCCGCCAGTGTCCGTGAGAGCCATCCCCATGACATCGCCATCACGCAGGAAGCGCCCAACTACACCGCGGAGCATGCCAAGTCGCCCGAGTGAGCGGCGGGCCGGCCCGGCCGCGGTGCTCCCCGTTGCGCTGCTGACGGCCTTGCTGGCCCTGCCGGCCATGGCGGCCGACTGGAGCGGCTTCGTGCGGGCTCCGGCCGAGGCCCGCCGGCTCGCCCCTGCCCGGCCCTGGACGGCGGCGGCCGAGCACGCCGCCGGGACCACCTGCCAGGAGGAGGGCTGCCTGAGCTGCGCCGCCTGGTCCGCCGCCGATCCGGACAACCGCCGCGACACCTGCGACGACGAGGCCAAAGCCTGCCAGGCCGCCCTCGAGAAGCTGTTCGGCGACCGGCTGGCCTCGGTCGAGCTCGACATCCGGGTCGGGGGCCGCCCCGGCAGCGACTATCCCTGCGAGTGCCGGCTGGAGGGCAAGACCTACGAGCCCCGCCGGTTCGCCTCCACCACCTTCACCTGGACCGCCGCCGGCTATTGCCACAAGCCGCTCTACTTCGAGGATTGGAACCTCGAGCGGTATGGGCATTCCTACGGGCCGCTGGCCGATCCCTTTCTCTCGGCCGCCCACTTCTTCGTGCGGCTGCCGGTGCTGCCCTACCAGATGGGCGTCGAGCTGCCCTGGGAGTGCATCTACCCGCTGGGCTACTACCGGCCGGGCAGCTGTGCTCCCTGGACGGTGCCGGCCGTGCCGATCAGCGCCCGCGGCTTCGCCGTCGAGGCGGCCACGATCACCGGCCTGGTGTTCCTGCTGCCGTAGGTCTGGTCAGCGCTTCGTGACGGTGGCCAGGTAGGCATACCGGCGGGCCACCGACTCAAACTGCACATCGGCCCGGCCCGAGCGGCCCAGCGCCACCAGGGCCTCGTGGACCTCCGGGCGGTAGTGGACGTGAAACAGGGCCAGCCAGCGGCGGAGGCCCGCGGCGAACAGGCGGGGCAGCTCCGCCTGATCCCAGAAATCGACGATCAACAGCCGGCCGCCCGGTCGGAGGTTGGCCAGGGCCGTCTCGATCGCCCCCGGCCAGGTGGGCACCATCGACAGGCAGTAGGAGAAGAAGATCGTGTCGAAGGGCTCGCGGCGGTCGAACATCGTGGCCGCATCGACCGCCTCGGCGAGCCCCTGCCGGAGCCGGATCGGCTCGCAGCCGGCGGCCGGCACGCCGGCCCGGGCGATGCTCGCGGCCGCCGTATCGAGCATCTCCTGCGAGGCGTCGAGGCCGCAGAGCAGCCCCGGCTGGGGGCGGCGGGCCAGCTTGATCAGGTTGCGAGCGGTGCCGCAGCCGACCTCGAGCGTGGCCGTGGTCGGGCCGGTCGCGACCTGCTCCAAGAGCCGGTCGCGGCCGAGCAGGTAGTAGGCCCGCGTCAGGTCGTAGACGTGCCGCGTGAGCCGATACATCCGGTCCATGGCGGCCGCCTGGTCGGCTGCCACCGGCTGGTCAGCCGTCATGCGTCTGCATCCAGCCGCTCGTAGAGATGAAACATCCCGTAGATCGCCGAGCGATCCTGCTCGTGGAGCCGCCGGCCCCGTTCCTCGTCGTAGCGAAACCGGGCCCGCGTGGCCGGGCTGAGGGCCGTCTCGACCGGTGACTTCTCGCCCGCGGTCCGGAAGATCACCCGGCTCTGCGGGCCCCCCACGCGGGCGATCTCGCTCCACAACTCCTCGATCACCGGCGGCGGCATCCAGTCCTGGCTGTCGAGGAGCACGAAGGCGTTGAGGCTGCCGGGGGGCTCGGCCCGCAGCTGGTCGGCCAGGGGGGCCACGTGGGTCTCGACCCGGTCCACCAGGGAGCGGATCAGGTCGTAGTTTTCCCGCTTCAGGTAGTCGGGCAGGGCCCGCCGGCCCTCGTGGTCGTAGCGGCGGCCGAAGGCCCGCCAGGTGAAGTAATTGTCGTCGAGCGGGAACCCGCAGGCCAGCCGGCGGATCCGCCCCTTGTACATCTCGAACAGCCGGCCACCGTCTCCATCCTGCTCCTCGAGCATCGCGGCATGCTGGCTGGGGGGAATGCCCAGGCTGTAGACCGCCACCGGCTGACGGGCCATCCAGCGAACGAGCCGGTTGTTGAACAGCGGGGCGAACTCCTCGTCGAAGATCCGTTCCTGCTCGGCCACGCTGCCGGCGGTGAGCAGCCGGCCCGGATCCCGTCGCATCTTCCGGGCCAGGCCGTGCACGACCCGGAAGAACTGCCCCAGCTTGGCGTGCTCGTAGAGGCCCCGCTTGAAGTAGGCCAGCCGCCGGGGCCCCACCTTCCGGCCGGGCCAGTCGCTCCCTTCCCAGAACGACCGGGTCAGCGGGTCGAGGTGTTCCCGCAGGTAGCGGTGGTAGTTGGCGATGTTGTCGGGATGCTTGCCGTAGCCAAAGAAATTGTAGAAGGTCTCGTAGTCGGGGAGGTGCTTGACGGCGGCCAGCTTGAGCCGCGTGAGGGCCATGTGGTTGCCGTTGAGATCCACCGCCACGATCCGCTTGGGCTCGTGGACGAGGTAGTTGAGGACGTTGCAGCCGCCGCTCGAGATTGTCAGCAGGCTGGTCTGGGGGCCGATCCCGAGGGCCTGGGCATCGACCCGGGGATCCTCCCAGATCTGGTTGTAGACGAAGCCCCGGAACCAGAGCGTGAACATCCGCTCCAGGACGCCGCGGCGGCTGGCCAGCCGATGGTGGTGGACGGCCTTGCGGAGCCGCTGGGTGTTGCCGCTGACGATGGCGGGACTGCTCATGGGAAGATCGGCTCCAAACCGGGGGGTTCGCCGGAATGTAGCCGATCGCCGGCCGGGGCGTCGATGCCGCCGGCCTCAGAAGGCCGCCGCCGGGAGGGCCGCCCCGCGGCCCCCCGCCGCCGGGGCCGTCCGGTCGATCTCCCGGACCGCGGCCCCGACCTCCTCCACCAGCTCCCGGCCCAGGGCCACGATCCGGGCCTCGGTCTTCGCGAGCCGGTCGGTGGTGGCCTTCACCTCCTGTTCGAAGCGATCGGCCAGCCCCCGTGCCGCCTCCTCGTCGCGGGTCCACCGATCCAAGTCGGCCCGGTATTCCCCCTGTTGGGCCTCGAGCAGGGCCAGCTCGGCCCGGGCCTTGTCCAGGCCGTCGGCCAGGCGGGTCTGGGCCAGCTCAAGGGCCCTCTTCTCCCGCTCGAGCGTGAGCCGCAACGCGGCCAGCCCGTCGGCCATCAGCTCACCGTCGGCCGGCAGTGCCGAGCCGTGGATCCGGGTCAGGCCGTCGAGCAGCCGGCGGCGGTAGAAGACCGTGTCGATCTCGAGCTTGCCAGCTTCCGAGAGTTCAAAGGCCGAGCCGAGATCGACCTCGATCGAGAGCCCGGCGTCGTCGCCGAGCTCGTCGGGGCCGACCTTGAGAAACTCCTCGAGATCGACCCGGTCATTGAAGGTCACCTCGGCCCAGTATTCACCGGGGAGGACGGTGCCCGCCTCGAGGTTGGTGCGGATCTTCGGCCACTCCTCCTTGTCGATCGCCTCGCGGACGTCGGCGGCGGAGAGGGCATGGCGGCTGACGGCCTCGCGGAAGGGTTCGGGGACGAGCGTTTGAAGCGCTTCGTCGAGCCGCTTCCGGGGCTGGGGGGCCGTCCGCCGGTCCTGCACGACCGGATCATCTCCCGCGTCGTCGGCCGGCAGGGTGTCGGCCGCGCTGGTCTCGGAGAAGGCCAGCCAGCGATCGCTTGGCAGCTCGGTGTAGACCGTGACCGAGTCATAGGCCTGGCTCCAGTTGCGGGCGTCGGCGGCATCCCGCGGGGCGAGTTGGCGGACGGAGAGTTCCACGCCGCCCGCCGCATCCTCGGCTACCTCTTCGACCAGGAAACCCCCCAGGTACCGGCCGCCCCCCACCTCGGCCGAGAAGGGAGCGTCGTCGAACACATACACCAACGTGCCGGGATCGAGCGGCCTGCCCGCCGGCTTGGCCGAAGCGGCTCCGGCGGCCGGCGGCTCGCCGTCGGCCGCCAGATCCTCGTCGACGCCGGCACCGGCACCGCCGGCACCGCGGGCCAGCCGCGGCGGGGGGAGTGAGAGTTTGCCGGTCTTGTCGTCGGCCGGAGGGGGCGTGAAGGAGGCCCCGCTCCAGGACCGTCCCCGCCAGGTATCGACCCTCGTGAGGGCCCGCTGCCAGCGGTCGGCCTCCTGCCGGAGCTCCCGGATCGAGAGCATCTCGGGCACCTTCTCAAGGCGGATGCTGCCGTCTTCCGTCGGCCTGGGCTCGAGGGCGTCCCGCACGCGGGACAGCTTCTGCTCGACCCGCCGGGTCGCCTGATTCCAGCGCCACTCGTGGTGAAGGAGTCGGGCTGCGAAGAACAGATAGGCGGGAATCGTCAGAGCCACCAGGAAGGCGGCCACGGTGGAGACGATGCTCCAGCGGCCATGGCCGACCCCGAAGGCCACCAGGGTGGTCAGGAGGAGCAGGGCCAGCGCGGCGACGATCGCAAGTTCGATGGCGGTCATGCTCGATCCATGGTGGCGGGGGCCGCGAGGCCGTCACAACCCGCACGCTCCGCCCAGACCCGAGTATAGCGGCCCGCGCGGACTGTCCCCAGACTCGTTTCGTGCGCGCCGCCGGTCGATCTTGAGCCGCCGCCGGTCGGGCGTTGCATTCGGGCGACGTGGCCGAACTGGCTGTCGCCCGGGGGCGACAGCACAGGCCGACGCGGGAGCTGCCAGGGATGAACCGGGCACCGGATTTTTTGGGGATTTCCACCGGTTTTTATCAGGCCGAGCGGCCGTTTTTGGCTGCCCGTTGCCCGCTCCGGCACCAGATCTGCATGGGAAATAGAGGCCGGCCGGTTCCGCGTCGGCCCGAGCCGGTTTCGTTTTCCGCAGGAATTCCCCATGCCCATCAAGCCCCTCGCCCCGAAGCGTCGCTCCGCGAGCCCCCGCCGCTCGACCGCCGTGATCGACGACCCGATCCGGCTCTACCTCTTGCAGATGGGTGGCATTCCCCTGCTCAACCGCGAGACCGAGGTCGCTAGCGCCCGCGAAATCGAGCGTTGGCGGCGGCAGTTCCGCCACACGCTCCTGGCCAACGATCTGGTTCTGTCCGGCGCCGTCGGCCTGCTCAAGCGGGTGCAGGCGGGCACCCTGCGGCTCGACCGCACGATCGAGGTCTCGGTGACGAACACCGCCGAGAAGAAGCGGATCCTCAAGCGGCTCGGCCCCAACCTGGCCACGCTCGATCGGATCGAAGCGGAGAAGCGGCAGCTGTTTCGGATCGCGATGTCGCGGAGCGTGCCGCTCGACCGCCGGCGGGCGGCCTGGCGGCGGCTGGTCCGGCAGCGGAACAAAGCCGTTCGTCTGGTCGAGGAGATGAACCTCCGGATCCAGCGGCTCTACCCCCTGCTCCGTCAGCTGCGGGATCTCTGGGAGCGGCATCAGACGCTCGCCGGGCAGCGGGCCGCGACCCGGCAGCAGGCCGCCGTCGAGCCGCTGGCCCGCGAGCAGCGACGGATCCTCCTGGCCACCCGCGAGAGCCGCAAGACGCTGGCCCGGCGGCTGGCCCGCCTCGAGGATTTCCAGGATCGCTACGACGCCGCCAAGCGGGATCTGGCCGCCGGCAACCTCCGGCTGGTGATCTCGATCGCCAAGCGATATCGCAACCGGGGGCTGTCGTTCCTCGACCTGATCCAGGAGGGCAACTCCGGGCTGATGCGGGCGGTGGACAAGTTCGAGCATGCCCGGGGCTTCAAGTTCTCGACCTACGCCACCTGGTGGATCCGGCAGGCGATCACCCGGGCGATCGCCGACCAGAGCCGCACGATCCGCGTGCCGGTCCACATGACCGACACCATCAACAAGCTCCGCAACCTGGCCCGCGGCTTTCTCCAGACCCGGGGCCGCGAGCCGACGGTCGAGGAACTGGCGGATCTGGCCGGGCTCCCGGTCGAGGAGGCGGAGTGCGTCTGGCGGATGAGCCGGCGGTGCGTGTCGCTCGACCAGCCCCTCGGGGATGCCGAAGAGGGCACGGTTGGCGAGTTCGTGAGCGACCGTCGCGAGGACGATCCGCTCCGTGACCTCAACCGCCAGGCCCTCAAGTCGTCGATCGGCCGCGCGCTCGAGGGGCTCTCCTATCGGGAGCGGGAGATCATCCGCCTCCGATTCGGACTGGCCGACGGTTATGCCTACACCCTGGAGGAGGTGGGCACGATCTTCCAGGTGACCCGGGAGCGGGTCCGGCAGATCGAGGCCAAGGCGGTGGAGAAGCTCCGCCAGCCCGGTCGCGAGGTCGATCTGGCGAGCTTCGTGCCCGACTCGCTCGTGGATCGGTGGCGGAGCCCGGCCGACACCGAGGCCGAACTCGAGCCGGCTGGGGCGAGCTAGCGGGCTAGCTCTACGCCCGGCGGGGCGAGGTTCTGACCCACCGTCCCCGGGCTTGCGCCCGGGGTTTCTATAAACCGTCCCCGGGCTTGCGCCCGGGGTTTCTATGATCTGCGCGCGACGCACATAAAAACCCCTGGCGCGAGCCAGGGGACGGTGCGTGGAAGCGGAGCCAACATTGTCCCCAGCAAATCCGGGTTGCGGGGAGGGGCAGCGTTACGTGGCCGGCGGGATGGACAGGCTTCGCCTGCCCGCAGGGTCATCCCGCCGCTCCGGGCCGGCGTCACTTGCGGCGGCGTTGCTTGACACGCTTCTGCTTCGTGGAGGGCTTGCGGCCGCCGCCGAGGCCCTTGTTCGTCTTCCGCTTGGTGGGCGTGCGGGCCGCCTTCTTGCGGCGGCCGCCGGTCTTGCCCGCGGCCGTCGTGCCGCCCCCGAAGATCGTGTCCCATCCCTCGGCGTACTTGCTCGTGCTTCCGACCCTGATCAACGACATGGCGTCTGGCTCCCGCGCGTCTCCATCCCCGCTCGTGCCCCGCGGCGGCCGGCGGCCGCGCAGGCGAGGCATCCGCGTCAGACCCTGTTCCTAGCGAGCGACCGGGCGGCGAGTCAAGGATGGTCCGACACGATCTCGAGGTGCAGCCGGCCGAGCCGCGGGTCGAGGGGCCGCCGGCCGTGGGCCGGCTGACCGGCCGGGTCGGCGCCGGCCTCCGCTGCCGGCAGCGGAATCAGCGGCTCGAGCAGCAGCTCGTTGCGGTGGGCGAGCGTCCCGGTGACCTCGTGCCGGTCGCCTGCCGGAAGGGCCGAGCCATTGAGGGTCAGCGTGGCCGCGGGGGCCCCCTCGTACACGAGCCAGACCCTGGTCGGGGGCTCGAGCCCGTCCGGCCGGCCGAACCGTCGCACCCAGGCCGTCCCGCCCGCTGCCGGCGGCTGCCAGGCCGTCGTGAGGTTGATCCGGTGGACGCTGCTCATCTGGAGGGCACGTGGAGCCGACCGCGGGGATTTCCCGGCCGGCCGGGGTCGTGGCTCGCTGGAAAACGGGGTCGGCCGATAGCCCTGGAGGCCGCTATACTTTCCGCTCTGGCCAGGACGTCGCCACCGCGGCGACGTTTGCACAATAGTCTAGCGCGGCAGTCGCCGCATCGGAATCGACAGGAGCGAAAGAACGACATGGGGAACGCACTCGTTTTCACCGATGACAATTTTCAAGCAGAAGTGCTCGAGTCGCCCACGCCGGTGCTCGTCGATTTCTGGGCCCCCTGGTGCGGCCCCTGCCGGATGATCGGCCCCGTGATCGAGGAGCTCTCGGTCGAGAACGCCGGCAGCTTCAAGATCGGCAAGGTGAACGTCGACGAGAACAGCCGCCTGGCCATGGCCTATAACGTGGCCAGCATCCCCACGATCATGATCTTCAGCGGCGGCAAGCTCGTGCAGCAGATGATGGGGGTCCAGCCCAAGGCCCGCCTCCAGCAGGCCCTCGACGAGGCCAAGTCGGCCTGAGGTCCGACGGTTTGGAGGCCCGGGCCGCCGGCACGGGCTATTTCGAAGCGGTGCTTGGCTGGCGCGGCATCAGCCGCCCAGTTCGCGGGCCCGCTCGGCGGCGGCCACGACCGCGGCGGTCAGGGCCGCCGGCACACCCCGCTCCTCGAGCACCGCCAGGCCCGCCAGCGTCGTCCCCCCCGGGCTCGCCACGCGGTTCTTCACCGCGGCGGGATCGTCCCCGGTCTGCTCGAGCAGGCTGCCGGTGCCGGCCAGGGTCTGAACGGCCAACTCCAGGGCCAGCTTTGCCGGCAGCCCGGCGGCGACGCCCCCGGCTGCCAGCGCTTCCACGACCAGGGCCACGAAGCCGGGCCCCGATCCGGAGAGCCCCGTGACGGCGTCGAGCAGTGACTCATCGACCTCGTGCACGTGCCCGACGGCGGCCAGGAGCGAGTGCACCCGGCCGGCCACCGCCGGAGCGACGGCTGCCGTGCGGCAGGTCACCGACACGCCCCGGCCCACCAGGCAGGGTGTGTTGGGCATCACGCGGATCACCCGCGGCGTGCCGGCCAGTGCCGCGAGGGTGGCGGTCGAGAGCCCGGCGACGATCGAGACGAGCGTCCGGTCGGCCATGCCGGCGGCGAACGATTGGCAGGCGGCCTCGGCCTGTTGGGGCTTGACCGCCAGCCAGACGACATCTGCCGCCGCGGCCGCTTCCGCCGCCGAGTCGGCCAGCCGGATGCCCGGCAGCCGGGCGGCGAGCTGTTCGCGGGCGGCGGGGGACGGATCGTAGACGGTGATCGATCCGGACCCGAGCAGGCCGGCCGCGGTGAAGCCCTCCGCCAGGGCCAGGGCCATTCGGCCTCCGCCAACGAGCGCCACGGCTCCGGCGGTCGTCCCGCCCCCTGTCATCGGTTCACCGGAGGCAGGGCGGCGTCGATCGCGTCGAGGTCGAGCGTGGCCACCCAGAGCTGGCTCGTCGGCGTTCGCCCGCCGGAGTCGTCGCGGCTGGCGGTCCAGAGCAAGAGCCGGCCATCGGGGGAGAACGAGGGGAGCACGTCGGCACCCGGATGGTCGGTCAGGCGGAGCGGCTCACCGCTGCGAAACCGGCCGTCTGCCGTGTCGTAGCGGGCGATCCAGAGGTCGTAGTTGGGCCGGGCGGTCGGATCGGAGTGGTCGGCACCGGTCCAGATCAGCCAGGGCCGGGTGGGATGCCAGAACGGCGCCCAGTGCACCGCCTTGCCCTGCGTGAGCGGCCGGTCGCACGAGCCGTCGGCCCGCATCACGTGGATCTGGAGGAGGTCCTTCTCGACTCGGTCGGTGCGGTAGGCGATCCAGCGGCCGTCAGGAGAGTAGAAGGGACCGCCGTCGTAGCCGGGCGAGTCGGTGAGCTGGCGGAGGTTTTCGCCGTCGGCATCCATCCGGTAGATGTCGGCCGCCCCGCCGCGGTCGCTGACGAACAGGATCGAGCGGCCGTCGGGAGAGTAGGAGCACTCGGCGTCGTAGCCGGGAGTGTCGGTGAGCCGAACGATATCGCTGCCGTCGAGGGCGGCGGTGAACAGGTCCATGGCCGGGTCGAAGTCCCACTGATACCGCCGCCTGCGGCCCGTGCGGGCGTCTTCGGCGGCCTGCTCGCGGGCGGCGGTCTCGGTGGCCTCGAGGGCGGGATCGAGGTGGCTCGATGCGAACAGGAGCCGCTCCCCGCCGGGGGCGAACCAGCTACAGGTGGTCCGGCCCCGGCCGGTGCTCACCCGGCGGGGCGGCCGCGGGCCGGGGGCGGCCGGGTCGAAGTCTTGAATGAAGATCTGATAAAACGGGTAGTCAGCCGGAATGGCCTGGTAGGCGATCCGCCGGCCGTCGGCCGAGAAATAGCCCTCGCCCGCCTTGGGCATCCCCATGGTGACCTGCACCGGCGGGCTCATGAACCGCCGCTCGAGCGGGGCAGGCTCGGCGGTGGCCGACCGGCCAAATGCACTGCCGGTCAGGGCCGCGGCTGCCGCCAGCCACTTTGCCACGTTGCAGGTTCGTCTCATGCCCGCCAGTATAGGCGGATTCCCGCCCCGCGTCCCTCGGAGCAGAGCCCTGCATGAAGATCTACACGAAGACCGGCGACCAGGGAGAGACCGGCCTCTTCGGCGGCCCCCGGGTCTCCAAGGATCATGCCCGGATCGAGGCGTTTGGCACGGTCGATGAGCTCAACAGCCACCTCGGGCTGATCCGCACGCTCCCCGGGGCCGAGGCCTTCGACGCCCCGCTCCGCCGGATCCAGTGCGAGCTGTTCGACCTCGGGGCTGAGCTGGCCACGCCCGACAGCCGGGCGGAGCGGATCCAGCCCGGCCACGTCATGGCCATCGAGAAGCTGATCGACGAGCAGGAGTCCCGGCTCGAACCGCTGGCCTGCTTCATCCTCCCCACCGGCACGCCCCTGGCCGCCGCCCTCCACGTGGCCCGCACCGTCTGCCGCCGCGCCGAGCGGCGGGTGGTCACGCTGGCCACGCAGCTCGACACGATGATTCCGGCCAACGCGATCGAATACCTGAACCGGCTGGGCGATCTGTTGTTCGTGCTGGCCCGGGTGGCCAACCGCCAGGCGGGGGTGGCCGACGATCCCTGGGTTGCCTCATGATCGAGCCCGGGGCGGCGAGCCTGGCCGTGCGGCCGGCGGCCGCACGGGCGGCGGCGGCGGTCGGCGACCTGCGGCGGCAGATCGCGGCCCTCCACGCGGCCGGCAACGACCCGCTGGCCACGGCCGGCATGGCGGCCGACCGGTTCGACGAGCTGATCAGTGAACTCTGGGAGGCCACGCTCGCCGACCTCCCGGCCGCCGAGGCGGCCGCCGCGAGCCAGGTGGCCCTTGTGGCCCACGGCGGCTACGGCCGCCGCGAGATGGCACCCTTCTCCGACATCGACCTGATGCTGCTCCACGAGTCGTCCGACCCGGCGGCCGTGGCCCGGGTGGCCGCCCGGTTCGTCCAGGATCTCTTCGATGCCGGGCTGCAGGTGGGCCAGAGCGTGCGGACGGTGGCCGAGGCCGCTCGGCTGGCTGCCGCCGACGCCACGATCTTGAGCTCGCTCCTCGACAGCCGCCCGGTGGCCGGTCCGGCCGCCCCCACCGAGCGGCTGGCCGGCCGGCTGCGGCGGATGGTCCGCCGGTCTCCCCGCCGCCACGCCGCCCGGCTGATCGCGGCCCGGCAGGAGGAGGCCGACCGGTACGGCGAGACCGTCTCGCTCCTCGAACCCAACGTCAAGCGATCGCCCGGCGGCCTGCGGGACATCCAGCTGGCCCACTGGCTGGGAATCGTGATGCATGCCGCCGAGTCGTTCGACGAACTGGTTTCGGTCGGCGGGCTCAGCCCCGGTGACGCCGAGGTACTCGGGAACGCCGCTGCCTTCCTGACCGCCGTGCGGCTCGACATCCAGCTGGCGGCCGGCCGGGCGGCCGACGACCTGACGCGGGCCCAGCAGGCGCGGATCGCGGAGGACCGCGGGCTCGAGGCCCGCGACGGGCTGCTCGGCGTGGAACGGTTCATGCGGGAATACATCGGCCACACCCGGGGCGTGAAGCGGGTGGTCGATGCCCTCGTGGCGGCCGCCCGGGGCGGGCCGCCGGGGGGGCGGCTGGCCGCCCGCCTCCTGGGCCACGCGGTCGAGGGTCTGTTTCGGCTCGGGCCGGCCACCGTGGCGGCGCTTCCCGGCAGGGCCGACCGCATCGCCCGCGACCCGACGGCCATCCTCCGGCTCCAGGAGCTCAGCCTGCTTCATGGCCTGCCGGTCGAGCGGGCCACCTGGGAGGCGGTGCGGGAGGCGGGCCGGGAGCGGCCCTGCTCCCCTGAGCGGCCCCCTGCCCCCGAGGCCTGCCGGATCTTCCGGCGGCTCTTCGAGCGGCCGGCGGTCGCGGCGGCCCCCTGGCACGACGGCCTGGCCGATCTCCTCCGCCGGCTCCACGAGGTGGGCACCCTCGAATGCTTCGTGCCCGCTTTCGCCCATGCCCGCGACCTGCTCCAGTTCAACAACTACCACAAGTTCACCGTCGATGAGCACTGCATCCACACGGTCGAGGAATGCCTCCGGCTCGAGCACGACAAGGGCTGGCTGGGCCGCGAGTGGCGAGCGTTGACCCGCACCCGGCCCCTGCTCCTGGCCGCCCTGTTCCACGACCTGGGCAAGGGGCTGCCGGGCGACCACAGCGAGGTGGGGGCGACGCTCGCCCGCGCGGCCTGCCAGCGGCTCCCCCCCCCCCCCGCCGAGGGGGGGGGGGGGGGGGGGTTGTGCGTCCCCCCCCCCCCCCTCGGCCCC
>CAYRNG010000255.1:0-7930 GCA_964425395.1 uncultured Candidatus Kuenenia sp.
GGGCTCGGCGTGCTGGCCACCGATGGCTGGAGCGCAACCGGCAGCGTCCACTCGCGGCTCGAACGGCTCGTCTCCTGGGCCGGCCGTCAGGCTGCCCGCGGCCGAGCCCGGCTCTTGCCGCTCTCGGGCCTCGTGGGCCGGCTGGGCGGCGAGGAAGAGCCGGCGGTGACGGGCTCGGTGCTGCGGGCGGCCTAGCCGCCGGGCTTCGACACCTTTCGGCCCCCGCCGGCCAGAAGCGACCAGCTCAGGTAGGCAAGGATCAGGCCCGAGGCGATGAAGGCCAGGTCGAGGAGCACGCTCGTGCGGCGAAACGGAAAGGCTGCGGCCAGGTCGGCCACGAACAGGACCACGACGAGTCCGGAGACGACCAGGCCGGTGAAGGCGACGGGCTTCGACACGTGACGGGGGATTCCTCGGGAACTGGCGACGGGACCGCACCCATACCATAATTCGACCTCCCGGGTTTCGGCCAGCCGTCTGCCCGATGGCCCGTTCCCCGGGGCGGCCGGCCCATGCCGGCGTCGTCCCTTCGCCTGGCCCCGGCTCGCCGACCGATGCCCGTCACTCCCCGCACCGCCGTCTACACCGGATCGTTCGATCCGATCACCCTCGGCCATCTCGACGTCATCGGCCGGGCGGCCCGGATCTTCGACGAGATCGTGGTCGGGGTGGGCATCAACCCCGACAAGCAGCCGCTGTTCTCGCTCGAGGAACGGGTCGGGCTCGTGCAGGCCTCGCTCGACGGCCTGGCCAACGTACGGGTGGCCCTGTTCAGCGGGCTCTCCGTGGCCTTCGTGCGGGAGCAGGGGGCGCAGGTGCTGCTCCGCGGCGTCCGGTCGCTGACCGACATCGAGGCGGAGTTCACGATGACGCTGGCCAACCGCAAGCTCGACCCGGCCGTCGAGACGGTCTTCCTGATGGCCGACGCGGCCTACTCCCACATCTCCTCATCGCTGCTCAAGCAGATCACGCCCCTGGCCGACGATGAGGCGCTGCTTCGGTTCGTGCCGGCCCCCGTCGTGGCGGCCCTCCGCCGCAAGCTCGCTGCGGGCTAGGCTCTGCCGCGCCGCCCGGACAAGTCAGTTCTGGCTGGCGGCGCCGCCGCCGGCCCCTTCCAGGTGCTGGCGGAGGTAACGGGCCCGCTCGATGTTGCGGTCTTTGGTGTCGAGCTCGACGCCGCGGATCTTCTGGAGGTGGGCCGGCTGGGTGCGGACCATCAGGGAGTTGAGCTGGGCCAGGTCGACGTCGCCGAGCAGGCCCAGGAGCACCCCCATCCGCACCCGGGAGAGCAGCTGCATCGTCTCTTCGGCAGTGATCGTCTGGGCGGTGCGAAGGATGCCGAAGGCTCGGCTGACCTGATCGTGGACGTTCTGCTGCGTCTCGCGGACGAGAAACTCCCGGGCCCGCCGCTCGTAGTCGATCAGCACCGGCACAACGTCTCCCACCTGCTCGACGAGCTCCTCCTCCGTCCGCCCCAGGGTGGTCTGGTTGGATATCTGATAGAAGTCTCCCATCGCCTGGGAGCCCTCCCCGTACAGGCCCCGCACCGCCAGCGAGATCTTCTGGAGGCTGCGGAACACCTTGTCGATCTGGCGGGTGATCACCAGGGCCGGGAGGTGGAGCATCACGCTCACCCGGATGCCGGTGCCGACGTTGGTGGGGCAGGCGGTGAGGTAGCCCCAGCGATCGTGGAAGGCGTAGGGCACGACCCGGCCCACCTCCTCGTCGACCGCCCGGATCTGCTCCCAGGCCGCCCGCAGGTCGAGGCCGCTGTGCATGCACTGGATCCGGAGATGGTCTTCCTCGTTGATCATCAGGCTGACCTGCTCGAGCCGGTCGATCGCCACGCCGCGGGCCCCCTGGGCCTCGGCATGCTCGCGGCTGATCAGCTGCCGCTCGACCAGGAACTGGCGATCGACCTCCTCCAGGCCGCCGACGTCGATGTAGTCGAGCCCGCGGCCCACGGGAGCCGTGGCGATCCGCTCCCGAAGCAACTGCTCGATGGCCGCCCGCTCCTGCTCGCTGGCCCGGCCCACGAAGGGGAAGTGGGCCAGGTTGCGGGCCAGCCGCACGCGGCTGCTCATCACGATGTCGGACTCGGGGCCAGTGCCCTTGAGCCATTCGCCGGTGGCCTGGGTGAGGGCGTCGAGCTTCATCGTCGTTCGCCCTCGCCGCCGGGGGCCGGGGCGGGCCCGAGCCAGCGGGCCTCGATGCCCCGGATCGCGTCGCGGATCTGTCGGGCCCGCTCGTAGTCCTCCGCCGCGATCGCCTCCTGCATCTCCCGCCGCAGCCCGATCACCGAGGTCAGCTCGGAGGTGCTCGCCGGGAGCTCGCCGCCGCCGCGGTCGGGGCGGCGGCCGGTGTGCTGCGTGGCCCCGTGGACGTTGGCGATCAGCGGCTCGAGCTCCTTCTCGAACTGCTCGTAGTCGTGAGGGCAGCCGAGCCGGCCCTGGTTGCGAAACTCGAAGAAGGTGATCCCGCACATGTCGCAGGCCTTCTTGTCGAGCACGGCCAGCTCGTCGGCCGTCTGGCCGACCGTGAGCGGGCCGGTGAGGGCCCCGCCGCCGGCCGGCTCGTCGTCGGGCCCGCCGCCGGGCTCGGCCTGGTTGAGGTAGGCCCGGGCGTGGTCCTCGCAGAGATGGAGCTCCCGCACGTCGCCCGTCTCGAGCTCGGTGATGTGGAACACCGCCTGCTTGTCGCACTGCTGGCACTTCATGGCACGCCATCCGGAGGGACGGCCTGCCCAGCGGCTGCTCGGCAGGCGATCTTCCGCAATCATAGCGGCTCGGCCCCGGCCAGTCGCCGGCGGCTCTTGCGGTGCGGGGGCCGCGGGGCTGGCCACGGTGGCAGCTCGCCGCCGCCACGGGTAGTCTCCGGACAGTTCCGCGGCCGCCCTCCACGCCCCGAGCATGCCCCACCTTCCCGACCGCAATCGCTTCGCCGCCCTGGCGACAGACAGCCGGCTTGTGCCGGTCTTTCGCCGGCTGTTCGCCGACGCCCTCACGCCCCTCTCGGCCTTCGCCCGTCTCGACTCAGGGGCCGCCGCCTGCCTGTTCGAGAGCGTGGTGGGGGGGGAGAAGGTGGGCCGCTACAGCTTCCTGGGGGCCGACCCATTCCTCCGGCTCGAGGCCCGCGGCCGGTCGGTGCGGGTCACCGCCGGAGGGGAGGTCGAGGCCTTCGAGAGCGACGACCCGCTGGCCGAGCTCGAGCAGCGGGTGGCCGCCTACCGGCCGGCCCGGCTGCCCGAATTGCCTCCCTTCACCAGCGGCGCCGTGGGCTACGCCGCCTACGACGCCATCCGCTACGTTGAACGGCTCCCCAACGAGCCGGCCGACGACCTCGGCCTGCCCGACCTCGACTTCGCCTTCTACGACCGGCTGGTCGTGTTCGACAACGCCACCAAGGCGATCGACGTGGTGGTGCTGGCCCGGATCGACGACCCGTCGCCGGCCGGCATCGAAGCGGCCTACGCCGCCGCCTGCCGCCGGATCGACGAGACGATCCACCGCCTGGCCGCTCCCAGCGGCTGGCCGCCGCCGGCCGACATCGGTCCCCGGGCGGAGCCCCGCTGCCTGACCGACGGCTCGGCCCGCTCGGCCTTCAGCCAGGCGGCCTTCGAGGCGGCGGTGGACCGGGCCATCGAATACATCCGGGCCGGCGACGTCTTCCAGGTTGTCCTCAGCCGGCGGCTCGACGTGCCCTTCGCGGGGCCTGCGCTCGAGATCTACCGCACGCTGCGGGTGGTGAACCCGAGCCCGTTCATGTTTTACCTGCGGTCGCCGGCCTGCACGCTGGTGGGCAGCTCGCCGGAAATCATGGTCCGGGCCATCGACGGCACGGTGACCGTGCGGCCGCTGGCCGGCACCCGGCGGCGGGGGGCCACGCCCGAGGAAGACCTGGCCCTGGCCGCCGACCTGCTGGCCGACCCCAAGGAGCGGGCCGAGCACGTGATGCTCATCGACCTGGGCCGCAACGACGTCGGCCGGGTGGCCGAGATCGGCTCGGTCGAGCTTTCCGACGTGATGACGATCGAACGCTACAGCCACGTCATGCACCTCACGAGCAACGTCACCGGCCGGCTCCGGCCGGGGCTCTCGGCCTTCGACGCCCTGCGGGCCTGCCTGCCTGCCGGCACCGTCTCGGGGGCCCCAAAAATCCGGGCCATGGAGATCATCGACGAGCTCGAGCCGGTCCGCCGCGGCCCCTATGCCGGCGCCGTCGGCTACATCGACTTCGCCGGCTCGATGGACACCTGCATCGCCCTGCGGACGATCGTGGTCAAGGACGGGCGGGCCTTCGTGCAGTCGGGCGCGGGGATCGTGGCCGACAGCGTGCCGGAGCAGGAGTTCGAGGAGACGCTGAACAAGGCCCGCGGGCTGCTGGTGTCGATCGAGATGACCGCCCGCCGCCTGGCAGCTGACCGGGATTGACTCGTAGGTCCGTCACGCTCGTAGGTCCGTCACGCCGTGACGGACTATCCCGCCGGCCAGTTGAGCCTGCCCCACGTAGCGGCGGGATTATTATCCCGCCGGCCAGTTGACGCAGCCCCTGCAGTCGTAGAGCCAGTCGACGAATATCACCGGGACAACCATCACGGTAGGATGTCGCGTTCGAAGTTTTCCGTTTCCTTTCCGGCCGCGGCCTGGTGCTGCGGGACCGCATGATCCGTTGTGAGCGGGCGAGCGTGGAGCGGGGCGGGCAGCTGGTCTTGGAGGCGGTCTCGCTGCAGGTGCGGGCCGGCGAATCGTGGGCCTTGATCGGGGCGGGCGGGGCAGGGAAGAGCATGCTCGTGGCGGCGGCGGCGACGGCCGAGCCGCTGCATGCCGGCGACATCCTGGTCGAGGGCCGGTCGGTGCGGCGGGAGACGGAGGCGGTCCGAAGGCTGGCCGGCTACGTGCCCGAGCGGCTGCCCGACTGGCCGGGCCTGCGGGCGGGTGAGTTTCTGGAACTCTTCGCCGCGGCGGCGGGGCTGCGGGGGGCCGAATTGGCCCGGGCCGTGGGCCGGGGGCTCGATCTCGCGGGCCTGGCCGGTCGGGGCGGGGTGGAGCTCGAGTCGCTCGATGCCTGCCGGGCCAAGCGGCTGCTTGTGGCCCGCGGGCTCGGTCACGATCCCCGCGTGCTCCTCCTCGACGATCCCTTCTCCGGCCTCGATCCCGACGGCCGGCGCGACCTCGAGCGGATCCTGAGTGACGCCCAGCTCATGGGCCGCACCGTGCTGGCGGCGATCGACGACGCCCGGGTGCCGGGCTGCTTCACCCACCTGGCCATGCTGGCCGAGGGGCGGCTCGTGGCCGAGGGCCGCAACGACCCCGACACCTTCGCCGCCGGCCGCCACTGGCGGTATGCCCTCCGGGTGCCGGGCCGGGCCGACGAGGCGGCCCGGGCGGTCGAGCCCCTGACAGTCGAGGTGGCCGCCAGCGACGGCGACACGGTCGTGGCCGTGTTCGACCCGTCCGTAGTCGCGGCCGCCGACCTCGTGGCGGCGGTCGTGCGGGCGGGCCTGCCGGTCGACGTCGCCGGCTACGACCCCCCCTGGCAGGCGCAGCTCCTCGATCGGTAGCCGGCTATGCCGCGTCGCCCCAGGCGCGGCGGACCTCGGCCAGGCCCTCGACGCAGAGGTCGTACTCGTGCGACAGCCGCTCGAAGAGCTCCCGCTCGGCGGCGGCATCCTCCGGCTCGAGCGCGGCGACCAGCCGGTAGGCCTGCTTGCCGGCGGCCTTGTAGCCGACGAGGTCGGCCGGGGCCCGCGCCGCCCGGTGGCGGGCCAGGGCCTCGGGGTAAAGGCCGCTCCAAAACAGCGTCACGTCGCCGATGTGGCGGTATTCGGCCCGGGCCTGATCGGCGTCGGCATGCCGCTCGGCCGCCAGGAGGAGGTGGGCCACGTCGGCCGATTCCTCGCCGGCCCCGGGCAGCACGGCCAGCCGCTCGTTCCGCATGAACCGCACGAGCATCACCGCCACGTAGTCCACCAGCGGCGGATCGACGACGCCCAGCCGGGCGTGGAAGGCATACTCGGTGAGGCCGCGGAAGAAGCGTTCGACGTCGGCCGGGTCGCGGGCGGAAAACATGTCGGCATGACCTCCGGGCAGGTCGCCGCCGCGGAGAAAAGGGGACAGTCCCCTTTTCTCCCGGCCGTCCAACTCCACGGACATTTTATCGTGATCGGGAAAAAGGGGACAGTCCCCGGTCAGCCGCTCGCTGCCGCGACCAGGTCGCCCACGAACCGCTCGACGGCGGTCGCGAGGGCCGCCGGGCCCGCGGTCGACTGCTCGGCCACCAGCCGCACGAGGGCCGAGCCCACGATCGCTCCGTCGGCCACCTCGCAGACCGCCTGCACCTGCTCGGGCGAGGCGATCCCGAAGCCCACCAGGATCGGCACGTCGGTCTGGCCCCGGAGCCACTTCACCCGGTCGATCAGCCCGGCGGGCAATTCGGTGCGGGCCCCGGTTACGCCGGCCACCGACACGCAATACAAGAACCCGGTCGACTTGCGGGCGATCGCCGCGGCCCGCTCCGGCGGAGTGGTCGGGGTCACGAGCCGCACGAGCGCCAGGCCCGCCGCCCGGCAGGCCCCGTCGAGGTCGTCCGACTCCTCGACCGGCAGATCCGGCACCACGAAGCCGGCCAGCCCGGCCGCCACCGCGTCGGCCACGAACCGGTCGATGCCGCGGCGAAACACGAGCGAGTAGCTGGCCATCGCCAGGATCGGCATCGGCACCCGGGCGGCCGCATCGCGGGCCAGTCCGAAGACCTTCTCGAGCGTGATCCCCGCGGCCAGCGCCCGGGTGTAAGACCCCTGGATCACCGGGCCATCGGCGATCGGATCACTGTAGGGCACGCCCAGCTCGCAGAGCGAGGCGCCGGCCCGCCCGACCGCCTCGAGCACCGCCAGGCTCGTGGCCAGATCGGGATCGCCGGCGGTCACGAACGGCGCCACGGCCTTGCGGCCCGCGGCCCGGTTATTGGCGAACATCGCCTCGACCGCGGCGATCGGGCGGGATGCAGTTGCGGTATTCATCCAGGAGAGTCTACTCCGGCCCCCGGGGACTGTCCCCGCAGGGGACTGTCCCCTTTCATTCCCTGCAGGGGACGATGACCCTTTGCCCGGGGTAAGGCCGCCGGGGGTGAAAGCCTTCGTCGCTGTGGACAGGGGCGGAATCTCCAAGGCTCCTCCGGCTTCCACCCCCGGCTCCGCCGTTGGGCTTTCGGCTTTCGGCTTTCGGCCGTCAGGCGGGCCCGCCGTCGGAGGCCAGGCCGCGGAGCCGGGCGATCTCGGCGGCGTCCTTGTCGCCGCGGCCGGAGAGGCAGACGAGGATGATCTCGTCGGCCGGCCGGCGGGCCGCTTCCTCGACGGCCCAGGCCAGGCAATGAGAGGTCTCGAGCGCCGGCAGGATGCCCTCGCGGCGGGCCACCAGGTCGAAGGCGTCGAGGGCCTCGCCGTCGGTGACGCTCGCATACTCGACCCGGCCGAGATCTCGCCAGTAGGAGTGCTCGGGCCCGACCCCGGGGTAGTCGAGGCCGGCCGAGACCGAGTGGACGTCGGCCGTCTGGCCATCGGTGTCTTGAAGCACGTAGCTGAGGCTGCCGTGGAGAATGCCCGGCGATCCGAAGGAGAGGCTGGCCGCGTGCTGGCCCGGCTGGTCCGAGCGGCCGCCGGCCTCGATCCCCACCAGCCGCACCTCGGAATGATCGACGAAAGGATAAAACATCCCGGCCGCGTTGCTGCCGCCGCCGACGCAGGCCACGACCGCGTCGGGCAGCCGGCCGAACCGGGCCTGGCATTGGCCCACCGCCTCGCGGCCGATCACCGACTGGAAGTCGCGGACGATCTGCGGGAAGGGATGGGGGCCGACGACCGAGCCGATGATGTAGTGGGTGTTCTCGACCGTGGCCATCCAGTCGCGCATCGCCTCGTTGATGGCGTCACGCA